>DASUOE010000203.1:0-5679 GCA_036276805.1 Woeseiaceae bacterium
CAGGCGCGGCAGCCGCTGGGTGCCGCCGGCACCGGGCAGCAGGCCGAGCTTCACTTCCGGCAGGCCGACCTGGGCCGTCGGCGCCGCGATGCGGTAATGGCTCGCGAGCGCGAGTTCGAAGCCGCCGCCTAGCGCCGTGCCGTGCAGCGCGGCGATGACGGGCTTCGCGGACGCCTCCACTTCGTTCAGCAGTTCCGGCAGCCAGGGTTTCGCCGGCGCTTTGCCGAATTCGCGGATGTCCGCGCCGGCAACGAATGTGCGGCCGGCAGCCCGGATGACGAGCGCCCGCGAGTCGTCGGTGTGTGCTTTCGCGAAGGCCGCGTGGATGCCCGCGCGAACCTCCGCGGACAGTGCGTTGACCGGCGGGTTGTCGATCGTCACGATACCGATCGCATCGCAGAGCTCGTATCTGACGGGCATCCGGCGCTTCCTCGTGTTGGCAATTCCATTAGACCCCGGTATGTTAGATGACGTCACCGGGGCGGTCACCCGCATTGTGCGCGAGATGTATCGACAACTCATTGAACAGGCGGAGAAATACCTGCGCTCACTGAACGGGGGCGACGGGCTCGCTGCCGAACTGCGCCGCATGCTCGCTCATCTCATGGCCTGCGGCGAGGCCAACGCGGACGCCGCTTGCCGCCGGCTCAAGCTCAGCCGTCGCACGTTCCAGCGTAGGCTCAAGGCGGAAAAAACGAGCTTCCAGAAGATCCTGCAGGAAGTCCGCGCCGACCTCGCGGTGCGCTACCTGCGCGACGAGCGGCTGAAGGCGCTGGAAGTCGCGATGCTGCTCGGGTACTCGAACATCAGTTCCTTCACGACCGCCTTCAAGTCCTGGTACGACATGCCGCCGGCCGAGTACCGGCAGCGTATTCTGAAAGTCGTGACCGCCTGAGCCGGTCGTCCCTGCGCGTGGAGCCGCCTGGTACCTGCGCCAGGCAGTTCGAGGAATTCAGCGCAAACCGTTGATCCGGCTCGGTTTCAATATCCCGGCAGCCGGCGCTGCCGGCCCGGCGCGCGGTGCGCGGCCGGGGCACTCCCCGGAATGCCGGGCGTTCATGGGCGCCCCCCGCCATCGCCCGACCGTCGCCCTACTACCGGCAGTTGATGCGGGCTAGAATGCGCGGCTCGTTCAGGAGGACGACCATGCTCGAGAGACTCGACTTTTACATCGACGGCCAGTGGGTTCCCCCGGTCGAACCGCGAACCATCGACGTCATCAACCCGGCGACCGAACAGGTCTACGGCAGGATAAGCCTGGGCAGCAAGGCGGACGTAGACCGTGCCGTGGCCGCCGCCACGAGGGCGTTCGAGAGCTTCTCGGCCACCACGCGGGAAGAACGGGTCGAGCTGCTAGAGTCGATACTCACCGTCTTCAAACGCCGCCACGACGACGTCGCGACGGCGATCATGAACGAGATGGGCGCGCCGTGGCAGCTCGCGAAAGGCGCGCAGGCGGCGAGCGGCCCGCAGCACATCAAGGCGGCGATCCGGACGCTCAAGGAATACGAATTCTCGGAGCGGAACGGCACGACAATGATCGTCCGCGAACCGATCGGCGTGTGCGCCCTCATCACGCCCTGGAACTGGCCGGTGAACCAGGTGGCGGTCAAGGTCGCGCCGGCCCTGGCGGCCGGCTGCACGATGGTGCTGAAACCGAGCGAGATCGCGCCCTTCGACGCGATGATATTCGCCGAGATCCTCGACGAGGCCGGCGTGCCCCCGGGCGTCTTCAACCTCGTGAACGGCGACGGCCCAGGCGTCGGCACTGCGCTGGCAGAGCATCCCGGCATTGCAATGGTGTCGTTCACCGGCTCGACCCGCGCAGGGGTACTGGTCGCGCAGAACGCGGCGCCGACGGTGAAACGCGTGGCGCAGGAACTGGGCGGCAAGTCGGCGAACATCATCCTCGACGATGCGGATTTCGAAAAGGAGGTTGCGGACGGCGCGACGAACTGCTTCGAGAACACAGGGCAGTCCTGCGATGCGCCTTCGCGCATGCTCGTGCCGCGCGCGCGCCTCGAGGAGGCCGCGCGCATCGCGGCACGTGTCGCCGAGAAGACCATCGTCGGCGATCCGCAATCGGAAGATACGGAGGTCGGGCCGCTCGTGTCGGAAAACCAGTGGCGCAAGGTACAGGACCTCATCCAGAAAGGCATCGACGAAGGCGCGACGCTGGCCGCCGGCGGCACCGGCCGCCCAGCCGGCCTCACCAGAGGGTGGTTCGTGAAACCGACGGTCTTCGCGAATGTCACAAACGATATGACCATCGCCCGCGAGGAGATCTTCGGCCCCGTGCTGTCCATCATTCCGTTCGACGACGACGACGACGCCGTACGCATCGCCAATGACACGCCGTACGGCCTGTCCGGCTACGTGTCGTCGGGCAACCTCGACCGTGCCCGCCGCATAGCCGCCCGGCTCCGCACCGGTATGGTGCACATCAATAATGCCTGGCTCGACAGCATGGCGCCGTTCGGCGGCTACAAGCAGTCCGGCAACGGCCGCGAGTGGGGACCTTACGGCCTGGAGGAGTTCCTCGAGACCAAGTCGATCTACGGTTACGAGGAACGCAAGTCATGAGAAGTCTCCTGCTGTGCCTGGCCGCGCTGCTGGCGGCCGGGTGCGCCGAGGATTCCGGCCTGCCCGAACCCACGGGCAAGGGGACCGTACGCAGCATCAACGCGATACCGGACTCCGCCCCGGTGACGTTCCGCATCGAGGAACGGGTGCTCGGCAACGGCCTCGCGTACAAGGCCGCCAGCGACGGGGTGCGCTACGACGATTTCGACTACAACTTCAACTTCGATGCCGTCCTCGTACCAAGCGAGGGCCTGGAGCGAATCGCGAGCGTGCCTCTCAAGGTCGAAGCCGGCCAGGACTATACGTTCGTCCTGACGGGTGACGTCGCGAGCCCGGACATCGTGACCTGGCAGACGCCGGAACGCGAATTCGACGAGGGTGCAACCGTATTCCAGGTGCGTTTCGGCCATCTCGCCGAGTCGCTCGGCGAGGTCGACGTATACCTGACGGCCGAGGGCACGGTCCCCGTCGCCGGCAACGCGATCGGCACGGTCGGCTACGGCGAGATTCTCCCGCCGGTGGACCTCACGGCGGAAAAGAAGGCGCTCACTGTCACAAGCAGCGGCGACATTGCGGACGTGATCTTCCAGACGCCTGCCGTGACCTACAGCCCGCGCGTCGCGTACATTCTCACGCTGTTCGACGGGGACCAGGCGGACGTCGCGCCCTACTCCGTGCGCCTGATGACGGCATCGGCCAATGCCGGCGCCTTGCCCGACACACGTTATGCGTCGACGCTGCGCTTCTTTCACGCCGATGCATCGCTTGCAGCCGCCGACGTGTACGGCGACGAGGCGGTGACCGAACTGCTCGTGTCCGACCACGCATTCGGCGACGTGACCGGCGATATCCCGGTCGCGGCCGGCGAGAAAACCATCACCTACACGCCCGTCGGCAACGTCGGCGCCGTTCTGTTCGAGGACGAGATCACCATCGGCACCGGTACCCGCAACAACTTCATCGCGACCAAGAACCCGACGAACGGGGACACCGTCGCGGCGGTCTATGTGCCCGACAGGCGGGCCGTGTCGACGTATGCAAAGTTCCAGCTCTTCCACGCGGCATCGGACCAGGAAATTCCCAACAACGACATGCTTGAGTTCCTGAGGATCTTCGTCGTGGCGGCCGGTACCCCGGTCACCGAAGCGCTGCCACGTTTCAACATCAGTTACGGCCAGCTGGCACCCCCGGTGCTGCTGTCCGCCGGCAGCTACGACCTCTACGCGATGGAGCCGGATTCGACGACGCCGGTCGCCGGGCCGGCGCCACTCGTCGTCGCGAACGGCGACGTGGTGGAAGCCCTGTTGCTCGACACGGCGGATCCCAATGTCGCCGTGTTCAGCCTAGTTCCCGCGCCGTAGCCGCCTCGACGTAGGCGGCGCGGTCGTTCGCCGCCTCGTCCGCGAGGTTCTTGACGTTGTACATGGCCGCGTCAGCGACGCTGATGAGGTGCCAGAGTTCCTCGCCGTGCTGCGGCATGAGGGCGATTCCCACGCTCGCGGAGCAGGTAATTTCCTTGCCCTGGATGATGTAGGCATCGGACGCCGTCGCTACGAGTCGCTCCGCGATGTGTTTCGCGTCGTCGACGGAGACTCCTGGCAGCACGATCGCGAATTCGTCGCCGCCCAGCCGGCCGAGGACGTCTTCGGGGCGCAGGCAGAATCCAAGCCGGTGCCCGAACGCCTTCAGCAGCGCGTCGCCCGCCTGGTGCCCGAAACGGTCGTTGATGGACTTGAAGTGGTTCAGGTCGAGGTACAGCACGGCTCCCTGTGTGCTGGCGCGCAGGCACGCGGCCGCCTCGCTCTCGAACCCGCGCCGGTTCAGGACGCCGGTCAGCGGGTCGCGCAGCGCTTCTGCGAGCATCCGGTGTTCCTTCTGCTTGCGCTGCGTAATGTCGATGAGCGTCAGCGAGAAATCACTGCCAACCGGTTCGCCGACGATACGCAGCCAGCATTCCCCGGCCGCGTTCTCCGCGAGGATCTCGAAGCTCAACGGCGAGCCGGCCTTGCCCGGGTCGTCGAAGTGCCCGGCGAGCCGCTCGGGGTCGAGCTGGGCGAGGTCGGCGAGCGCGGCACCCACGAGCGCTCTGCCCTCCGGGCCGAGGTGTGCCTCGGCGGCACGGTTCGCGAAGACGCAACGAAACGGCCGGCCCGGCTCGGCCTCCGCCCGGGAGAAACGCAGGATGCCGTTCGACGACGTCTCTATGAGCGTACGGATCAGGTGCTCGCTGTCGGCGAGCTGGCTAAGGGCACGACGCCGCTCTGTGACGTCGCGGCAGACCACGACCGTGCCCTGTCGTCGGCCGTGCGCGTCTACCAGGGCGGCCACGCTCACTTCATAGACGATGTTCGTATCGAGCCTGAGCGTTTGCGTCATGTCCAGGTCGCCGGCCTGCTCGAGCAGCGCCCGGGCCTCGGGCACGTCTTCCCAAAGTCGCCGCCCGAGCAGCTCAGCCTCGCTCCGGCCAAGCATTTCGCTGGCCTTGAGATTCACGCAAATGATGCACTGCCGGTTGTCGAGCACGATGATCGGATCGCGGACATGGTTGAACAGCGTCTGGTAGGCCACCGGGATGAAGTCGAAGACTTTGAGCGATAGGCTCGCCCAGGCATAGACCGGCAGCAACAGCGTGAGCGTCAGGGAGAGGAATGGAAAGTCGGCCGGGCCGACGCCCAGGAAGTTGTTCGCGATGCTGACGACGAACGGGAATGCGGCACACCCGATGAGTACCAGGATCGTGCGCCGGTGCGCCGGTGCGATGTTGTTCAGGCGCGCTGCCATCGCGACCAGTGAGTAGCCGAAGAGGCCGTAGGCGAACGGGCTGTGCACGCGGTTGAACCAGCTGTGCTCCGTCAACTCCGTGAACCGCCGGCCGCCGTCCGGCGTTTCGACGATGTCCCAGATCATGTTGTGAAAGTCGTTGGTGACCGTCAGCAGCACCGTCAGCAGCGGTATGATCGACAAGAGCGCCAGCGCCAGGGGGCTCGGCAGGCTGCTCGTATACTGGCGGTAGATCGAGTACAACGCGACCGGCAGGAAGCCGGCCGCGAAGAAGGTGAGCGTGCGGCCGATCCCGTACAAGTGAGCGTCTGCCGT
>DASUOE010000204.1:0-6959 GCA_036276805.1 Woeseiaceae bacterium
GGTCCGCGGGATGCCGGGTCCGGCCGGTATGCCCGGGAGACGCGCGACGGGCTCGACCGGCACGGTCGGGCCGCGGCGGCCGGGCGTGGTGGGCAGGGGTTCCTTCAGCTCGTCAAATTCTTGCCGTTCGGGCGGCGGTGGCGGCGTGTTCACGATGCGGACGGGCTTCAGGAAGAAGTGCGGCCGCGCTGCGGCGTCGTTGGCCGGCTGCTGGAACGAGATCAGCACCTGCATGACGTAGAGCAATGCGAACGTCATGGCCGTGCCGGTGGAGATGGCGCAAACGTATCGGGCGAACATGTCGATCCCTCCGTACGGTTCCCGCCATACCTTGGGTTCAAGGCATATACTGCATACCTCGAACCACAATGTAAACGTTGCGATACCTTTTTATTCGAGGTATACTCCAGCCACCACGAAAACGGCAGCAACCATGGCCCAGACCAATCCCCCGTTCATGAGCGGCATCCCGGAGCTACTCCTGCTCCGCTTGCTCGGCGAACAGGAAATGTACGGTTACGAACTCGTCCGGGCCGTTCGCCGGGTGACAGGCGAAGCGATTTCCCTGGGAGAAGGAGTCATTTACCCGGCCTTGCACGCCCTCGAACGGCAGGGCGCGCTGAAATCCCGGCGCAAGGCGGTCGGGGGGCGTACCCGTGTCTACTATTCGCTGACGGCCAGGGGGCGGCAGCGCCTCGCGCGCCTCGCGGGGGAATGGCGGCGGGTCCAGTCCGGTGTCGAGACTGCCCTCGCGGGAGACGCCGGTGCCGCCTCCTGAGTTTGGCGGCCTTCGAGCGATGCTGCTCGCGGCCGGCACCGCGCCGTCCGTCGTGGATCGCACGATCGCCGAGCTCGAGGATCATTACCGGGATCTCCTGGATGCGGAATCCGCGGCGGGCGGGACCCTCGCCGCGGCGGAGCGGCGCGCCGAGAGCCTGCTCGGCGACCTCGGCACCATTGCTTCCGCCGTGCAGCAACGGCCGGAGCTCAAGAGCTGGGCGTGGCACTGGCCGCGCGTCGCGGCCGTCGTCTACCCGCTGGCCTGCATCGCGGTATTGCCCGCGGCGCCCGTCTTCGCAGGGGTGGTGCACGCACCGGCAGTCGGCCGCTGGCTCGGCGGCGTGGTCGCCGCGGCGCTCGTGACCGCAGGAATGCTGTTCGGCCTCGAACTGTCCATCATGCCCGGCTGACGCCGGCCGGTCCTCAGCCGGACCGGGAGTCCGCTTCGTAACGGGCAAGGGTGGCGCGCATCTTCAGTTCCCCCTTGCGATGCTGCTCGATGATCGCCGGCAGGAAATCGAGCTCGGGTACGCACCACAACGTCGTGACGCGGGACGACCCTTTCGCCTGGTGCCGGATGCCGATCGCCGTGAATCGCCCCGCGGGCACGTCGATCTCCCGCGTACCGATGTTGCTGATCTCGAGCGTCTTGAACTCGTCGATGTCGAAGAGCACGTAGCGCTTGCCGGTCTCGCCGGCGAGCATGTCGTGCATCATGGCGTACTGGATGGATATGCGGTCGTGCGCCTCGCCGTCGAACTCCATGGTTACCGGCTTGCCGTCGAGTTCTCCCGCGACCGACTGCTCGGCCCAGTCGAACGTGAAATCGGCTTCGGACTCGTCGCCGGATATCGTATCGACGGACGTGTAGTGCAGCGGGCGCACGCCGTCGTGCGCGACCTCGAAGCCCGACGTCTCTTCGATCGTCCCGTTCACCAGCATGCGCGCCATGCCGGTCGGCGCGACGCGATGCACGGCTACGTAGCGGTCGTCCGCCCGTGACAGCCGCGTGTGCAGCTCGCCGCTCAGCACGCTGATCTTGACCTTGTAGACGGCGGAGTGGGGCGTCAGCGCCTGCTCGCTGCCGGTCGCAGGCGTACCCGGGCCCGACCACAGCAGCAAGAGCGCCGGGAGCAGGTAAGTACTACTGGGTGCGAACCGCATGCTCGCATTCTCGCATGACGGACATGACTGCTGCCTGAACGGCGGCCCGGTGGCGTTCGATGTCATCGAGCGCGACCGTGCGCGGCACGGGGTACGGCGCGCCGACGCCGACGCAGACTTTAGCGAACGGCTTCGGGATCATGAACCGGTCCCAGCGGTCGAGGTACCAGGCACGGTCCGCCGCACAGGCCATGGGCAGGATCGGCACGCCCGCGATGCGCGCCATGAGCACCGTGCCTGGCTTGAACTCGTACTGCGGCCCGCGCGGGCCGTCGGCGGTCGTGACGATCGAATAGCCGCGCTTCATCATCGCTTGCTGGTCGCGCAGCGCGAGCGCGCCGCTCTGGTTCGCCGATCCGCGTATGACCTCGGCGCCCCAGGCGCGCGCGATGCGCTCCGGGACCTCGCCGTCGACCGAACCGGACACGAGAAAGCAGGCTTTGAAGCCCCGGGCGATCCAGCGGCGCACCTGCGTCGAACACAGCACGTGCTGCTGGTGCCAGTAGGCAGGCGCGCAAACCGCGCCGCTGTCGACGAACGGGAGGATGTGTGCTTCGCCGAGCACGGGGCGGAATCGGTAGGTGGCGGTGAGCATCCGGATGAGGCCGCGCAGGACCGGCAGACCGAGCGTATAGTAGATGCGCCTCGAGGCGCTCATGCGGCGGCGCGACGCGGTGCTGCGCCGCGACTCGACCGACTGGAAGTCCGGGCTCTGCATTTCGCCGTCCTGGCCGGTTTGCATCCGCATCCCGGGTAAGCGCTGAAGCCGGCAGTTTGCGGTATCGGTCACCAACGGGTCAATGTAGAATTCCGAAGCTTCACACGCCGCACGCGCCTCGTTCCCGATGCCCGCAACCCAGTCCGCCACCCGCCGTCCGCCGGGTCCCGACCATGCCGTCGAACTCGGCATCGATCCCGGGACACTCGATACCCTGACGGCGCTGCAGGCGGACTACGGCAACGTCATCGGCATCACCAGGCCGAGCGGCCGCGCGGCGTATTTCGTGAACGACCCGACGGAGGTGCGCCGCATCCTCGTCCGCCACCACGCGCGCTATCACAAGGGCCCGGGATTCGAGCGAGTCAAGATGCTTCTTGGCAACGGCCTCATCGTCAGCGACGGCGACGTCTGGCGCCGCTCTCGCACGATGATCCAGCCGGCGTTCAAGGTGCAGAACGTCCATCGGCTGGTAACGATCATGGTCGCGTGCAGCGACCGGCGCGCGTCGCTGTGGGCGCAGGCGGCGGCGGCCGGCAAGACGGTCAACATCACGCAGGAAACGAGTGATTTCGCGCTCGAGCTGATACTGCGCTGCATCTTCGGCCGCGACTACGAGGAACGGCTGCTGACCGGCGCCGGCAACCCGTTCGATTTCCTGAGCAAGGAGTCGGCCCGGGACCTCGGCGTGGTCATGAAGGCCCGCCAGCTCCGGGAGTTGCTGCTCGATATCGTCGCGGCGCGGCGCAGCGCCCGGGCGGATGAGTTCGACTTCCTGTCGATGTACCTGCAGGCGACCGACCGGGATGGCAGGCCGTTCAGCGACAGGGAGTTGCTCGACGAGCTGATGACGCTCATCGTCGCTGGCTTCGAAACCTCGGCGAACACGCTGAACTGGGCCTGGTTCCTGCTGGCGGACCACCCGGACGTCGAAGCGCGGGTGCTCGAGGAGGTCCGTGGCGTGCTGCCGCCGGATGCGCTGCCGACGGCCGAGCATGCCGCCCGGATGACGTATACGCAGCAGGTCCTCGAGGAAACGCTGCGACTGTACCCGCCCGTGTGGCTGTTTACGCGGCGCGCGGTCGCGGACGACACGCTCGCGGACTACGACGTGCCGCCGGGAACGGACATCTATCTGTCGCCCTACATCCTGCATCGCACACCCGAGTTCTGGCCGGCGCCCGGCGAGTTCGACCCCGCACGATTCGCGGGGGAGGAGAGCAATCGCCGTGAGCGCCCGTACTTTCCCTTCTCCCTCGGGCCGCGCCGCTGTCTCGGCGAGTACTTTTCGTTCCTTGAAATGAAGCTGCACCTCGCCCTGCTGCTGCCGAGCTTTCGCATGCAGCGGGCCGACGCAACGGATCCCGGCCTCGAACTCGGCATCAACCTGCGCTCGGCGCGCGACATTCACCTGCGGCCCTTCGTGCGCGTTGCGGGCGGGGCATGAGCGGCGATCGTTCACGCGATCATTCGCGCGCTCGCTGCCGATAAACATGAAGCTGTACGACAGCCTGGTCGACCTGCTGCAGGACGCTCGCAACCGGGATCGCGACATCCGGTTCATCGACGGCGACGGCGACGAATCGACGCTCGCGTTTCCGGCACTGTGGGACGGAGCGCTGCGACTTCTGGCCACGTTGCAGGCACGCGGCATCCGCCGCGGCGACGAACTCGTCGTCTTCACCAACAGCAACCGCAACTTCGTCACCGCGTTCTGGGCGGCGATCCTCGGCGGCATCACACCGGTGCCGGTGGCGGTAGGCATCAGCGACGAACACCGCTACAAGCTGTTCCGCATACTCACGCAGTTGCAGCGCGGCACGCTGCTCACCGAACCGGACTTGCTCGAGCGGCTGCGGGAATTCGCAACGGCTCGCTCGCTCGCCGATGTCCGGAAGCGGCTGGACGATCGCAGCGCATTGTTTGGCGGCGAGGACGCGCAGGTGGCGAGCGGCGAGATCGTACCGGCGGCGCCCGGGGACCTCGCGTTCATCCAGTATTCCTCGGGTTCGACGAGCGACCCGAAGGGCGTCTGCCTGACGCACGCGAACCTGTGCCACAACATCCGCGCCATCGTCGAGGGCGCCCGTTGGGAGGCGGGCGACCGGAGCCTGTCGTGGATGCCACTCACGCACGACATGGGTCTCATCGGCTATCACCTGAGCGTGCTCGCGGCGGGGATGACGCACGCGATCATGGACACGAACGTGTTCGTACGTCGCCCGCTGCTGTGGATGCAGAAGGCGCATGAGCTCGGCGCGACCCAGCTCTGCTCACCGAACTTCGGCTACAAGCATTTTCTGAAGCTGTTCGAGCGCAAGGGCCTGCCGGCGGGCACAAACCTCGGTCGCGTACGGCTGATAATGAATGGCGCCGAACCCATCTCATGGGAACTGTGTGAGGCATTCCTTGGCGCGCTCGCGCCGTTCGGGCTCGCACGCACGGCCATGTTTCCGGTCTACGGGCTGGCCGAGGCGACGGTCGGCGTGTCTTTCGGCACCCCGGGCGACACAGCGTCGCGGATCGTCGTCGACCGGCATGCGCTGAGCATCGGCGAGCCGTACCGCGAGGTGGACGACACGCACGCCGACGCAGTGAGCTTCGTGCGCTGCGGGCGGGCGATCCGGGACGTCACGATCCGCATCGCGGATGACGGCGATCTGCCGCTCGCGGATGGCCGGGTCGGGCACATCCAGCTCCGTGGCGCGAGCGTGACGGAGCGCATCTACGGCGATGCGGGGACGACGGCGGCGCTCTTCACCGCCGACGGCTGGCTCAGAACGGGCGACATCGGCGCGTTCGCGGACGGCCAGCTCGTTATCACCGGCCGGCAGAAGGACCTCATCATCGTTCACGGCCAGAATTACTACCCGCACGATATCGAGGAGATCATCGCCCGCATCGACGGCCTCGAACTCGGCAAGGTCGTCGTCGCGGGCGCGACCCCTACCGGCAGCGGCACCGAGGAACTGCTGGTCTTCGTGCTGCATCGCCAGGAACTGGAGGCATTCCGGCCGCTCGCGGCACAGATTCGCGAGGTCGTCGGCGAACACGCGGGCCTCGAGGTCGACCAGGTGATCCCGGTCGCACGTATCCCGAAAACGACCAGCGGCAAGGTGCAGCGCGCACAGCTCCTGCGCGAGTACCTGGATGGCGCGTTCGCCGGAATCCTGTCGGAGCTGGCGCCGTTGCCCGCGGTGCCGGCCGGGGGCGATGCACTGCTCGATGAGCTCGAAACGATCTGCCGGGAGTTTGCAAAGGAGCGCGTTATCGGGCCGGACGACAACCTGTTCGAGGTCGGGGTGAGTTCGCTGACGCTGACGGAGATCGTGCTCGCCATCGACGAGCGTTATCCGGGCAAGTTCGACATCAGCGACCTGTTCGATTACCCGACACTGCGCGAAATCGCGCTGTTCCTGCGCCAGAACTGAATCACCCGGAGCACTCCAGATGACCTATTCCCGCATCGCCGGCACCGGCAGTTACCTGCCCGAGAAGGTCGTCACCAACGCGGACCTCGAGGAACGCCTCGAAACTTCCGACGCCTGGATCCGGGAACGTACGGGCATCCGGCGGCGCCATGTCGCCGCGGCGGGCGAGACCACTTCCGACATGGCGCTCATTGCGACCCGCAACGCGCTGGACGTGGCGGGCCTTGCGCCGGACGACGTCGACCTCCTGCTCGTTGCGACGACGACCCCCGACAAGATATTCCCGGCGACGGCATGCATCGTGCAGCGCAAGCTCGGCATGTCCCGCGGCGCCGCGATGGACGTGCAGGCGGTGTGCAGCGGTTTCGTGTACGGCCTCGACATCGCGGACCGGTATATCCGCACGGGTGGCGGCCGGAACGTGGTGGTCGTGGGCGCGGAGACGATGTCGCGCATCGTCGACTGGAACGACCGCTCGACAGCCGTCCTGTTCGGCGACGGGGCCGGCGCCGTCGTGCTCTCGGCGAGCGACGAGCAGGGCATAGTCTCCACGCACGTGCATTCGGACGGCAGCCTCGAGGAGACCTTGCACGTGCCCTGCGGCGTGTCGCGCGGCTTCGGCGACATGTGCGCAGGCCGCGCTTACATCGTCATGCAGGGCAACGCGGTGTTCAAGAAGGCCGTGAGCATGCTGGGCGCCATCGCGCGCGAGACCCTGGATGGCAACGGCATCGACAAGAAGGAACTCGACTGGCTCGTTCCGCACCAGGCGAACATGCGCATCATCGTGGCCGCGGCGAAGAAATTCGGGCTGCCCATGGAACGCGTGGTCGTCACCGTCGACGACCATGCGAACACGTCCGCCG
>DASUOE010000205.1:0-6764 GCA_036276805.1 Woeseiaceae bacterium
GAGTGCCCTTCCCTGCCGTCCACGATGCGGCACTCGGCGAAGGGATAGGACAGCCAGTACGTGAATACGCGACCCCGCAACCTGGCGGCCAGGCCGGCGAGCACACCGACGACGAACTTGTCGCGCACCTGCACGACGTCATAGTCCCCGGAAAGCGCTTTCGCAAACGTTCTCAGGTCGGCGAGGAACTCATACCACTTGCTTACGACGACGCCGGCAAGACCGGGGCGGGCCGAGCGCCCTACGACCCACGCGCGCGCGCCATGCCATTCGACCTCCCGCCACGCAGGGCCCGGGTCCCGGCTGAAAATCACGTAGTCGACCTCGAAACCCGCCGCGGCGACGCGCCGCGCAAACAGGTCCGTGACGTCGACCCGCTCGGCATTGCCCGGTCCGCCGACGAGGTAGAGGATCCGCTCTCGCGCGGCGGCGTCATCACTCATAGCCGAGCGTCCTGTTCAGTGCGCCCGCGCGGCGTTCGAACTGCGCGAGTTCCGTGTCGGACAGGGCCGTCCGCCAGCGCTCGTCGACGCCGCGAATGCCTCCTGCCATCTCGAACCGAGCCGGGTTGCCGCCGGCGGAATGCGCGGTGACGGCGCCGTCGAAGCGCAGGCATTCGGGCGCATAGTCCATGTCCAGCCAGTCGAATACCCGTCGCAGCACGGCCTCCGGCCGGGCCGCGAACTCTTCGTAGGACAGCCGCAACCGGTGTTCCGCCGGCACCCAGCGTTCGAGCAGCCGCATCGCCAGGCGATGGTAGTGGCGCCAGCGCCGGGCCGCGTAGTCCACCGGCATGTACTT
Organism: Woeseiaceae bacterium; assembly: GCA_036276805.1. Lineage (GTDB taxonomy): Bacteria > Pseudomonadota > Gammaproteobacteria > Steroidobacterales > Woeseiaceae > UBA1847. The sequence goes on from DASUOE010000205.1 coordinate 802, forward strand.
TCTGCGCGATGCCGCTACGCCGCGGCCGTCCCGCGTCAGGTGCACGATCCGTACCCGCTCCGGATCCGCGACGTACAGGTGCGCCGCTTTCCGCGGCATCTTCGAGGCGTCGACGATGAGCCGGGCCCCGGTGTGCCTGCTGACGGTGGCATAGAGCGCGAGCGTGTTGTCCACCCCGCGGCTGACGGACGGCAGCGCGGCGCGCCTGAGTCCTGGCGCAAGCGGTGCGTGCAACACCGCCGCGGTATCCAGCGCCCCGCGCAGTTTCATCATCACGTAGCGCCAGCGCGTCTGGTGCCGGTGGTCGACGAGGCCGGAACCGGTGCTCGCCTTCGGCGCGTCGCCGAGGTAGACCGAGTACGGCTCGCAGCGCAGGTCGTGCCCCGTCTCGCGCGCAAAATCCTCGAGGATGCCCCGCCAGAACGCACAGTCGCGAAGCGGCTGCCCGCACGAGCACGGCTCGCCCAGTGCGAGGAGCTTCGGGATGAAGGACACCTCGCCGAGGTTCCGGGCCTCCGGATGCTTGCCGAGAACGTAGGAGAACAGCGTCGACCCCCCGTGCGGCGACGAGACGATATAAAGGTAACGGGCATCCGGCTTCATGGCGTCGGGCGACGCCGGGCGCCCGGGCAGGCACCGGTGCCGGCGCTACGCATGGCGGTCAAAGAGACGGAAGTAGCCATCGGCGACGGCGTCCCAGCTGTAATGCCGGCGCACGCACTCGCGGCCGCTCTCGGCCACGGCACGTGCCTCGTCCGGGTCGTCGACGAGTGCCTGCCACTTCGCCACCAGGTCTGCGAGGTCGTTTTCGGCATAGGTCGGCACGCTGCCCTTGACCGTGGCGCGATTCTCCGGGATGCCGTTCACGAGGCAGCACACGCCCGCGCCCATCGCCGCCAGCAGGGAGGGCGAGGTACCTTCCAGCCGGCTCGCCGACAGGTACATCGCCGCATTGACCAGGAGCTGCTCGTAGTCTTCGTCATAGACAAAGCCGAGCAGGCGCACACGCTCGGACGCCGCGGCGAAAACGGCGTTCCGGTACTCGGATTTCGGGCTGTCGTCACCGATGATGACAAGGGGGTAATCCGTGCGAATCGAACGGTATGCCTCGATGAGCTCGTGCACACCTTTCTCGGGCACGATCCGCCCGACGAACAGGAAATAGCGGCCGGCTTCCAGGCCGTGGCGCGCGAGCAGCCGTGCCGAGTGTTCCGGATCGACGGCGATCTCGTTGGCGCCGTAGGCGATGAGCGTCGTCGGAATGTCGAACTTCGCCCTGTAATAGGCGCCGACCTCCTCGTTGTCGACGACGATGTCGTTCGCAAAACGGGCGGCCACCTGTTCCCCGAGCTTGTGCACGAACCTTGCGAGCCGGCCCCACTTCTGGCGCTTCCATTCGATGCCGTCACCGGACAGGACGACGTGCCGACCGCCAAGCCGCAGCAATGGTATGAAGATGGAATTGCCCGTGTTGTACAGATGCACGTTCCGATACCGCCGCTTCACGAACAGCAGGTCGAGCACGCAAAGGAACGTGTGCGAGATCGTATCGAGACTCTTGCTCGGCAGCGACGGCAGGTAACGCAGCGACACGCCCCGCACCGCATCGGGGCGCTCGCTGTAGCGGCCGCGCCGGCAGTACACGAGCACGTCGTGACCCGCATCCGCCCACCGCCTGCACACCTCGTCCGCGCAGGTTTCGAGCCCGCCATAGTTCGCCGGCAGTCCGCGGATCCCGATGACGGCGATCTTCTGCGGCGGCACGGTTGCCGCGGCCCCGTCGGCCGCCAGGGACAGGGATTGAGCCTGCACGTTCACAACGCCGATTTGAAGCGCTCCGCGTACTGTTCCAGCGCGACTTGCCAATCGGGCATGAAGTTGATGCCGCGTGCGTTCAATTTGAAGTTGACGAGCTTCTCCGACGCCGGCCGCGGTGCGAAGTACTCGGTCCTGAAGTGGTCTGAGGATACCTTGGTGACCTTGACATCGTTTTCCAGGCCGAGGAGGTTGACAAACGCCACCGCGACATCGTGCCGGCTACAATCGCCGCCGCACACCTGGTTGTAAAGACCGTACAGCCCCGACTCGACGACCTTGAATATGCCCTGGGCAAAGCTCACCGTGTAGGTCGGCGTGCCCAGCTTGTCGTCGACGACGAACAGTTCCTTCTGCCCCGCCTTGATCTGCTTGAAGATCTTGTTGACGAACTTCTTGTCCTTCTCGGGCCCGCCGCCCATCATCCAGCCGGCGCGAAAGACGAAATGCTTCTGCAGGTAGCGCTGCACGAACAGCTCGCCGTGGTATTTCGCCTTGGCGTAGACACTCAGGGGGTTCGGCATGTCGAAGTCGTTGTAGACGTCCTGTGCGCCGTCGACGATGCCGGCGGTGCTGATGTACACGTGGGGCACGTTGCGCTTGCCGGCGATGAGCGCCATGTTCTCGGCGCCGAGTGCGTTCGTCGCCCACGCGTTGTCCGGGTTCTTCTCGCAATACTCGAGATCGGTGAGCGCCGCCAGGTTGATGATCAATTGCGGGTCGAAGTCCGCCACAGACCGTTCCATCTGCCGATAGTCGCGCACGTCGCCGTAATGCAGCCAGTCGGTGTTCTGGTCGATGTCGCTCGCGAACACGCGGCAGCGTGCGGCGAAATATTCGTACACGGCCTCACCGAGCATGCCGCCGCAGCCCGCAATGTAGACACGCGAATCCTTTTCAATCTTCACAGAACCTGGCTCCTGATCGTCGTAACTGTCGGGTGTATTAATGCGATGACCACTGCGCGCGTGCAGGGCGCAGCCGGCCGCGGCCGCGGTCCCGCCGGGGCGAGGCCGCCGATGATACGGCTTCCCGCCGGGTGTCGCTGTGAATGTCGTCCCACAACATGCTGCGACGCCGCCGTCGAATTGGTCACCCGGAAAAATTACTGCCGGGCCCGCGCTGCGCCGACGCGTGCAGCTCGAAATCCCGCTGCAGCCGGGCGGTCAGCGCGTCGAGCAGGGGACCCGGCAGGCCGTCCCGCGGATCCGGGCCTTGCGGCCGCGGGTGGGCGTCCCGAACCAGCCGCGCACGGGCGCGCCGGTGCAGCGCACCGAGCTTTTCGAGCAGGTTCGAACGATAGACGCGGCCCGGCGAGACGTTGATCGCACGCAGCGACAACGGTTCGCCGATGCGGCCGGCCAGGTAGTGGACGAGGGCCGGCAGGTCCTCGTACGCGAACAGGCGGTCGATGCCGTGCCGGCCGGCCTCGTCCTCCAGGAACTCGGCCTGGGAACCCACACGGGCGAATTCCGGCTGCGGTTCCTCGAGATAGGCCTCGAGGAACCCGCGGAACGATACGTGGGCCGTGCTGTTGACGTGGTGCGTCTCCCTGAGCTGGCTGCGCGCGCGGAATCGGTACCAGCTGTACAGCCACGAGACCGGCTCGCGCACGAGCGCGAGCGTTTCGAAACGCGTCTCCGGCGCCACGTCCGCGAGGTACGGGGCGAGGTACCGGCGGAACTGCCGGACGTTCGTGTGCCGGACGGCGGGCGACCCCTGCAGGTCGAGGTCGATGTGCGGCCGCAGCATGTCCTCGATGGAGTTCGATGCGTTCTTCGGCGTGCAGAAAAAGACGAAGCCGTGTTTCAGACTGATTTGCATTCCTGTGCCTCTGTTTCCCGGCAGCGCCGCGGGCGTCCGGACCTGCCACGGCTCAAGGTCGCGGCTCCCGGTGCATCCGTTTCTGGAGCAGCTGCCTGCCGATCGACACCTCTTCGTCCGTGAACGGCAGCCAGAACCAGGAGAAGGCCGCGTACACCGCGTAGGTCGCCGCAATGCCCAGCGCGGGATGTGCACCGAATTGGATCAACAGCCGGCCGGCAACGGTGGCGGCGATCAGGGCGCCGATTATTCGGCCGATGAGGTCCAACCGCAAGCGCACGGCAAAGCCCTTGTGCGCCAGGTACGCGAGGACGACGGCTGTGGCGGCGATATAGCCGAAGGAATTCGCGGCGACCAGCGCCCAGAGCCCCACCGTCGGCAGGAACGGGATCGCGATCAGCACCGACCCGGACATCAGGAGGTTGCTGATCGTGAAGACGCTGTTGAGCTCGACCGCCTTCACGATGAGTTCGAGGACGAGCATGAAGCTGCCCAGGGCGAGCACGAAATAGAAGCCGAGGAACAACGGGGCAGCGCCGGCGTACTTGCCCGCCGTGATGAGATCGAAAAGCGTCTCGCCCGCCACGGCGAACGGCAGCAGCGGCACGATGAGAATAATGAGGTTGAAGCGGAAAATGCCGTCCGCGAACCGCAGGATCTTGCCGAAGTCGTCCTCCGACTGGTACTGCGCATTAAACACCGGCCGTACCAGCCCGATCAGCAGCTTCACGGGTTCGTACTGCTTCACGTACTGGATGAGGCGGTCGACGGCGCCGAACAGCGCGGTGCTTGCCGTGCCGAGGTAGTGGCTCACGATCAGCCGGTTCGGCGCGCTGCCGTGCAGGACCGTCGTAAAGTTGAACAGGTATGCCCAGAACGCGAAACGCAGGTAACGCCTTGCGTCGTCGCGGAGTGTCCTGAGCGTCCCGTCGTGACGGTGCGGGTCCCGGCGCCAGGAGACGAACGCGGTCGATATGAGCAGCACGAACGACAGCGCCTCCACGGCGAACTCGAGCTTGACGAAGTTCTCGAGATCGAAGCGATCGTAATAAATCAGCGCGAGTACCGCCGCGAGCTTCAGCAGCATGGCGACGGCAATGCTGTACTGGGCCTGCTTCTGCCAGAGCAGGCTCTCCATGGCCCAGCCGGTGAAGGTGGCCAGCACCCGCAACAGTCCGACGGTCAACAGGTACCAGCCGAGGAGCCAGGCCCACTCGCCGAGGTTAAGCGCACGCGCCAGCCGGTCGCCCGCGAAGTACAGCAGGGGGACGGCCAGCAGGACAAACAACAGCGCGCGGGCCACGATGCCGCAGAACATCATGGCGTACGTGGCGCGGTTGTTGCCGACGACGCGCAGGTCCGGCAGGTAGCGGAGGAGCACTGCGTTCACGCCGAACGACGTCAGCGTGCGCACCATCATGACGAGAGCCTGCAGCGTGACGAAGACGGCGTACTCGCTGACCGGCAGTTCCCGGATTGTGATGACGACCACGGCCAGCGAGGCGACGGCCGAGGCCGACTTGCCCGTGGCGAAATGGATCAGGCTGCGCCTGACCCGCGAGATCCCGTAGTAATTGACCTTGGCTCCGCCTGCCACGGATCACCCCTTCTCTGCGCCGTGTGCCGGCGGGACGGGGTCCGGCCCGCGCGGTGCCGCACCTGCGGGAAGGAGGTGCATCAGTGCCAGCGATCGAAGGACAGGCCCGTCAGGCGCTCGAGTTCCTCGATGTCGGGCCGGTACAGTGCCTTCAGTCCGGCCAGGGTTTCGGGCCGCGGTCGCCCGATGGCGTCCTCCGGGGCCATGCGATTCGCACGGCGATAGCGCGAGCGCAGGCCGGCGTCCCCGAGCCGGGCCCAGACCTTGCCGAGGCGCAGGGCCTCGAGCAGGCCGCGCAGGCCGTTCTTCAGGCCCTCCAGCGCGGTCGACCGCACGAGGTAGCTTTCGTTCGACTTGCCATGGAGGTCGACGCCGGCCGGCAGCTCCCCGATCCCTAGAAACCGGCATACGGACCGCATCACGCCCTCGGGATCGCCCACTACCGCGTCGAAATCGAGCACGAGGACGGCTTCGCGCGGGAAGACGGCCAGCCAATGACGCAGGTGCTTCGCGTACCGGCCCTGTTCGACGTACGACGGGTTGTTGGCGAGCCCGGCCTCGAAACTCAGGTCGTCGCCCTGGAAATGCCCGATGCGCACCTCGTGCTTGTGGTTCGATATCGCGCGGGCAACCGGCTCGCGTACGATCAGGATGATGCGCATCCGCGGGTTGTACTGCGCCACGCGTTCCGGCGCGCCGGGCGAATGCAGGTACGACGGCGAGATCT
>DASUOE010000206.1:0-5167 GCA_036276805.1 Woeseiaceae bacterium
TTCATCACACCTCTGCGACGCCCCACAATGATTCGTTGCTAAATCTAGCACCGTGAAACGAATCGCGCGCTGAGGGACGGCGTCACATGCAGGTACCGGTCAACCCGGTTTCACTGCGCCGGCGATTCGCGAGACAAAAGAATGCCAGTAACATTTTGATTTATGGTTGCTTATTGCCATTCTACTGTATATAATCACAGCACCCTGAAACCGCCCACAAGGAGCGTGTCATGGCACCTGAATCTCCCCCGGCATCGCCCCCGCAATCGCCCTCGCAATCGCCCTCGCAATCGCCCTCGCAATCGCCCCCGGAATCAGCCGATGTCCGCCGCGCTTCGATCGAGGCGCTGGACGAGGCGATCGTGCGGCTCGCCGCCCGCATGAATGCGGCCTGTTACGAGCAGCTGGTGCTCATCCGCGAGTTCGACGAGCAGTTGGGCTGGATCGAATGGCAACTCGGCAACTGCAGCGAGTGGCTGGCCTGGCGCTGCGACATCTCCCTCGGTACCGCGCGCGAGAAAGTGCGGGTGGCGCATGCGCTCGCGCACCTGCCGAACATTTCACAGGCCTTCGCCGAGGGGCAGCTCTCGTACACTAAGGTGCGGGCACTGACGCGGGTCACGCACCTGCAACAGGAAGGCGAGCTGCTGCGGTTTGCCTTGAAGCACACGGCGATGCAGGTGGAGGAGCGCTGCCGGGAGCTGAAGTGCGGGACGGTGGCCTCGACGATGGAGGCGAAGCGGGCGCACGAGCGGCGGTTCCTGTCGCTGCGCCGGGATGCGGCCCGTGGCAGCGTGGTGCTGTCACTCGAGGTGCCGCTGGAAGAAGGCGAGGTCATCGAGCGCGCGCTGGACGTGGCAAGGGAGCGATTGATTACTGGCGATGCGAAACAGTCGAGCGAGTCGTGGAGTGCACAACAGGCCGATGCGTTCGTCGCGGTGGCGCGGAGTTATCTCGAGGATGGCGACAGTGGTGAACGAAGACCGAAGTCGCCGACCCACCTCATCACCGTGCACGTCGACCGCTCGGCGCTGGTGGACGGTCGGGGGCGCTCGGCCTTGCCCGTCGAGACCGTGCGCCGGCTCGCCTGCGATGCGGAGACCGTGACCCTTGTCGAGGACGAGGACGAACGGCCGCTCTCGGTGGGCCGGCAAAGCCGCACCGTGCCGAAGCGGCTGCTCAAGGCGTTATGGGCGAGGGATAAGGGCTGCACATTTCCCGGCTGCCACCGCAGGCGCTTCGTCGATGCGCACCACGTAAAGCACTGGGCCCACGGCGGCGAGACGAGCCTCGATAACCTCCTGCTGCTCTGCACCCGGCATCACCGTGCCGTTCACGAGGGCGGGTATTCGATCCGCAGGGACTTCCAGGATCAGTGGCGGTTCTTCCGGCCGGACGGCATCGGCGTGCCGCCGTGCGGCTACGTCGTCAATCTCTCCGAAGACGATCGCAGTTTCGACACTGACGCCGGCGACCGGCAGCCCGGCGTGAAACTTGCGCGACTTGTCCGTGCGGCGATGCAAGCCTCCGCGATGCACCCATCGGCGATGGGTTTTGCTCCGCAGTGGAAAGAACCGAGTTCGGACCGTCTAGCGAGAGCAATCCGGGAAGTCTAGCGTCGCATCATCGGCCGAACAGCCGGAGTAAAAGCGGCACTCGATTCATCGAGGATGCCGGCTCGCCTCGCCACCTGCCTGCTGCGAGTCAGGCATCCGCCGCCTCTACCGGTTGCCCGCCGCGGCCAGCTCATCCAGGCGTGCCGTCAACGCCGCATCCGTCACCGCCCCGTCGAAGAACAGCACCTGCACGCCGTGCGCGGGCACGGTCAGGGCGAACAGCGAGTCCGTGGCGGGCACGTCGACCGCCTCGCCGCCCGCCATGCGCCACGTTCCGGCCGCCGGCATGCGCTCGACGCCGATCTCCCGCGGCGCATCGCCGGCGTTGAGCAGCACCAGCGCGACCTCGCTCGTGCCGTCGTGCGCGTAGACGCGGAAGAACGCGGCGGTGCGCTCCGTGTAGTCCATGTCGAGCTGCAGGCCGCGTTGCAGCGCGACGGATTCCTTGCGCAGGTTCGCGATCCGCGCGAGCGATTCCCGGATCCGGTGCGTCTTTGCGCGCTCGATGTTGTCCGGGCCGAAATAGTCCCGGTTGCCCTTGTGCTCGGCGCGGCCGGCACGAAATGCGATTTCCGAACCGTAGTACACGACCGGTATGCCGCGTGCGGTAAACAGCCAGTTGTGCGCGTCGATGAAGCCGTTCTCGTCGGCGGCCATGCGGGGCATGTCGTGGTTGTCGTAGAACGTCATCAGGTCATAGGGGTTCTCGTACACGCCGTCGTCGAGGTGCAGCGCGTCGCGCAGGCGTGCGTACGGCGCGCCGTTCGCGAAGACCTCCTCCATCGCCTGCTTGACGGGGAAGTCGAGGACGCTGACGCCGCCGTTTTCCGGGAAGGTGTGCGGCGCGATGGCGGTGGCATCGTAGTTGAACGCCTCGCCGAACATGAAGAAGCCAGGACGCTCGGCACGGATGCGGTCGGCGAAGGCTTTCCAGAACTCGTGTGGCATATGGCGGATGGTATCGATGCGAAATGCCGCGACGCCGTCGGCGAGACGTCGCGAGTGCGCGGCGACGAAATAGTCGAGGACGGCGGGGTTTTCCCAGTTCGTGTCGCCGAGTTCGGCGAGGTCGGGCTGGCGCCGGTAGAAGGCGTGCAGCGGGTTGGCCGGATCGAGTTCTGCCGGGGGCAGGTTCTCGTGGTCCGCGACCAGGCGTCCCTCCGCGTCATAGATCTCGCCGTACATCGGCTGGTCTTCCGGCATGGTCCACGACGGTGAGCCGTGGTTCGCGACGATATCGAGCACGAGCCCGAGGCCGTGCTCGTCGCGGAGCGCCGAGACGAGCGATGCGAAGTCGAGGCCCGCGGATTCGAGATGCTCGTCGACCTCGAAGAAGTTGACGCCCCAGTAGCCGTGGTAGCCGGTCTTGCCCTGGTCGCCGAACGGGATGTCGCCGGGCGGATGGCCGCCGGTGAACGCTTCGTCCGGGTTTTCGACGACCGGCGTGATCCAGACGGCGGTGAAGCCCATTTCGGCGATGTAGCCGGCGTGGTCGAGGAGGCCCCGGAAATCGCCGCCGAGATAGCCGATGTTGGCGATCTCGACGCCGTCCGCGAGCAGCGGCCGGTCGAAGGTGCCCCGATCCGGCTCCCCCTGCCCGGCCTGGTTGTTGTCCGGGTCGCCGTCGACGAAGCGGTCGGTGAGCACGAAGTAGACAGCTTCGCTGGCGAAGGGCTCGTGGGTGCCCGCGTAGGAACGGGTTCCGGGCGCAGCGGGTAAGTTGTCACATCCGGGACCGTCACAGTCGCGGCCGGGACCGGCCGCTCCTACTGGCGCATCGTCACAGCCCGCGAAGAGGAGAACCAGCGCGACCGACAGAAGTATTCGTTTCATGCAGCTTTCGGCTCCGCGTCCTTGTCGACGAACAGCGTCGCGACGCCCGCGAGAATCATGCACACGCCGCCCGTCACCAGCGCAAAGATCGCCTGCCCGTCGAACAGCCAGTTGACGAACAGCCCGAGGATGCTCGCCGCGACGATCTGCGGGATGACGATGAAGAAATTGAAAATGCCCATGTACACGCCCATTTTCTTTGCCGGCAAATTGTTGGATAGCAGGGCATAGGGCAGCGACAGGATCGACGCCCAGGCGATGCCCACGCCGATCATCGAGACCAGCAGCCAGCGCGGATCGTCGATGAACAAGAAGCTGATGAGGCCAATTCCGCCGAGCGACAGGTTCAGCAGGTGGCACCAGCGGCAGCCGAGGTTGCCGGCGACGAAGGGAATGGCGATGGCGGCGAGCGCCGCGAAGCCGTTGTAGCAGGCGAACAGCACGCCGACCCAGTCCGCGCCGTCGTTGTACGCGGCCGACGCCGGATCGAGCGCCTGGTAGTGGTGGCTCGTCACGCCCGACGTTCCGTAGATCCACATCGCGAACAGCGCGAACCAGGAGAAGAACTGCACGATGGCGAGCTGCTTCATGACCCGTGGCATGCGGAACAGGTCGTCCATGATTTCGTAGAGCCCGTTCGACGTACGCCCGCCGGATTGCATCGCGGCGGCGATGAGCTGCAGCAGGCCGAACGCGACGAGGCCGCCGGCGAGTACGTACAGCTCCTTTTCGAGGCCGAACTGCCAGATGCAGTACCAGCCGATGACGCCGAGAACCAGGGCCAGGATGCCGCCGGTGCGGAAATTGGACCGGACGGGCGCCGGCGCATCGAGCGCGGCGTTCCCGGGCGATTCGGCCTGCTCGAAGGCGGTGAGCTCGTCCGGAGAGTATTCCCGCGTGCGGAAGACCGTCCACATCACGGCGAGGAGGAACGCGGCGCCGCCCAGGTAGAAGGACAGCTTCACGGAGTCCGGCACCTGCCCGGCCGGTGCCGTATTACTGACGTCGAACCAGTTCGTCATCATCCACGGCAGCGCCGAAGCGACTACGGCGCCGACGCCGATGAAAAAACTCTGCATCGCGAAGCCGGCGGTGCGCTGGCGCTCCGGCAGCATGTCGCCGACGAAAGCACGGAACGGCTCCATCGAGATGTTGATGCTCGCGTCCATGATCCAGAGCATGCCGGCCGCGATCCAGAGCGTCGGCGAGTTCGGCATCACGAAAAGGGCGAGCGAGGCGAGGATCGCGCCGATCGCGAAATAGGGCCGGCGCCGGCCGAAACGGTTCCAGGTGCGGTCGCTCAGGTAGCCGACGATCGGCTGCACGATGAGCCCGGTGAGCGGCGCGGCCACCCAGAGAATCGGCAGGTCGCCGACCTCGGCGCCGAGCGTCTGGAAGATGCGGCTGACGTTCGCGTTCTGCAGGGCGAAGCCGAACTGGATCCCTAAGAACCCGAAACACATGTTCCAGATCTGCCAGAACGACAGGACAGGTCTTTGCTGCATAGATCGCCTGGCCATGCCGGCCGCCGGATGCGGCGGCACGCCCCCACCTTTTCGGTCACACGCCGGCGCCAGTCTAGCAACGGGTCCGGCGGCGACGCGATGAATACGTATTCAGACGGTGCCCGGCGAGGGGTCGCGGGTCGGCGCGGGGCCGGTGCGCAGCATGGCTTTGAACCTCGGGTGATCGCGGACGGAATCGAAGTCGGGGTCGTT
>DASUOE010000207.1:0-4830 GCA_036276805.1 Woeseiaceae bacterium
CAACGAACTCCCGGATTTTGCGCCGGGTGACACGGTCGTGGTCCAGGTAAAGGTGAAGGAAGGCGATCGCGAGCGCCTGCAGGCTTTCGAAGGCATCGTCATCGCGAAGCGCAATCGCGGGCTGAACTCCTCGTTCACCGTGCGCAAGATCTCGCACGGCGAGGGCGTGGAACGCATCTTCCAGACGTACAGCCCGGTCGTCGACTCGGTCGAGCTCAAGCGGCGCGGCAACGTGCGGCGCGCGAAGCTCTACTATCTCCGCGGTCGCACCGGCAAGAAAGCGCGCATCAAGGAAAAAATCTGACTCCGTTCCCGCCGGTGCGCACCGGCGGGAACTGGTTCAGCCGCTCAATCTTGATGCCCGCGCAGGGCGCGGGCGCCGCCGAACTCCGCCGCGCGCGTACAGAAAGCGTGCGCCAATCCACATAATCGGGTTTCGCCGGGCGTTTATCCTGAAACCTTTCCGTCGCCTCGGAGTCTGTCGTGCCATGACCTCGGCAACGCCATTCAAGCGGCCAGTCGCGCTTGCGGCACTCTTCGCAGCGATGACATTGAGCGGCTGCGCGGCGCTCGTGTCGAACGCCGCCAGCGGTGTCGCGGACGACCTTTCCGCTGCGCTCCTGAACCAGGACGACCCGGCGACGGCGCGGGCGGCGATACCGTCCTACATGGTGCTGATCGACATGATGGTCGAACGGGACCCGGACAACCCGGACGTGCTGTCGGCTGCCGCCAACCTGTATGCCACGTATGGCGCCGTGTTCGTCGACGACCCGGTCCGCGCGGCCCGGCTGACGTCGAGGGCGCGCCGCTACGGGCTCGCCGCGGTGTGCGAGCGCTACTCGCCGGCCTGCGACTGGCGGAGCGCCAATTACGACGAGTTCGTGGCAAGCCTCGACGGCCTCGAGGAAGCCGACGCCGAGTACCTGTACACTTACGGCGTGTCCACGCTGGCCTACATGCGGGCGCACAGCGACGACATGGAAACGCTGGCCGAGCTGCCGCAGGCCGAAGCGCTGTTCGACCGGTACCTGGCGCTCGCGGGCGATGCTGCCGAGCCGGCGACCCATACCTACCTGGGCGTGCTGCTGACACTGCGTCCGCCGGCGCTCGGCGGCCGGCCTGACGAAGCCCTGGCGCATTTCCGGCAGGCGATCGCGCTGACCGACGGCCGGGACCTGGGCGCCAAGGTAGAGTACGCGCGCGGCTATGCGCGGCTCATGTACGACCGTGAGCTGCACGATCGGTTGCTCACGGAGGTGCTCGATGCCGATCCGTACGTGGACGGCCTCACGTTGTCGAACATGCTGGCGCAGGACGATGCACGCGAGCTGCTCGCCGGCGCCGACGACTACTTCTAGGATTTACTTTCGGCACGCCGGCCTTGCCGCGAGAGAGGAAATGCAATGAAGAGGACACTACTGACCCTGTTGCTGCTGGCCGTTGCCGGTATGGCGCAGGCGGCGACGCTCAAGATCGCCACTGTTACGCCCGAAGGCTCGGACTGGATGCGGCAGATGCGTGCCGGTGCGCAGGAGGTCAAGGAGCGGACGGAGGGCCGTGTCGAGATCAGGTTCTACGGCGGCGGTGTGCAAGGCAACGACGCGAAGGTGCTCGGCAAGATCCGTATCGGCGCGCTGCAGGGCGGGGCGTTCACGCCGACCGCACTCGCGTCGCTGTATCCGGATATCAACCTGTACGGCATGCCGATGGTATTCGACTCGGAAGAGCAGGCGGCATACGTGCGCGAGCACATGGATGCGACGCTACAGGAGGGACTGGCGAAGGCCGGATTCGTGAGTTTCGGCTTTGCCGCCGGCGGTTTCGCGGCGATCCTCTCCAACACGCCCGTGGCTTCGCTCGACGACCTGCGCGGCCAGCGCGTCTGGATTCCGGAAGGCGATCGCATCAGCTATGCGTCGATGGAAGCCGTGCAGCTCGCGCCGGTGACGCTGCCGCTCACCGACGTGCTGACCGGACTGCAAACCGGGCTCATCGACATCGTCGGCGTGTCCCCTATCGGTGCGCTCGTGCTGCAGTGGCACACCAAGGTCCGGTACATGACGGAGCTGCCGCTCAGCTACACTCTCGGGTTCCTCGCGATCGACCGTAAGGCGTTCGCAAAGCTGAGTGCCGGGGACCAGGCCGTCGTCCGCGACGTGATGACGCGCATCTACGCCGACTTCGACAAGCAGAATCTCATCGATAATCGCGAAGCGCGGGACGTCCTTCTGCGCCAGAAAATCGAGCTCGTCGAGTTCGATCCCGCCGAGTACTCGCGGCTGCGCAAGGCCGTACTGGCATCCAATCGCAAGCTGGGCGAGGAGGGCGAGTTCACGCTGAGCCTTTACGAGAAGATGCTGGCGCTCGCCGCGGAATACACCGACAGCCGCGCCGCGAACGCGCTCGACTAGCGCTCCCGCGACTTAAACCGACGGCTGGTACCTTTTGAAGCGCCTGCTGTCCCGGCTCGACCGCGCCGGCCGCCTGCTGGAGAACGCGGCCCTGGCCGTGCTGCTGGCAACGCTGCTCGTCCTCGCCGTAGGCCAGATCGTGCTCCGCGAAGTGTTCTCCACCGGGTTTATCTGGGCGGACGAACTGATACGGCTCCTGGTCCTGTGGCTGGCGATGGTCGGGTCCGTCGCAGCCTGCCGCGACAACCGGCACATTCGCATCGACGCGCTGTCGCACGTGCTGCCGGCCAGGGCCGTGGTCCTGGTACGGGTGGTCGTCGACCTGTTCGCCGCGGCCGTGTGCGCCGTCATCGCCTGGCACGCCTGCCGTTACCTCGTGCTCGAGATCGAGTTCGGCGATGCGGTGCTCGTGGACACGCCTGCGTGGCTGGCTCACGTCATCGTACCGCTCGCGTTCCTTCTGCTCGCATACCGCTTCCTCGTGCTTACGGGCATACACGTGCTGGCCGCAAGGGAGCTGCACGCCGATGCGCCGGGCTCGGATGCACCGCCGTGATCGTCGTCAGCCTCCTCCTCCTTCTGCTCGCCGTGTTCGGCGCTCCGCTGTTCGCCATCATTGCGACCAGCGCCATGACCGGGTTTTCGGGTGACGACACCGATCTCATGAACATGGCGCTCGAGATCATTGGTCTCGCCGACATGCCGTTCCTCGCCGCGATCCCGCTGTTCACGGTTGCGGGCTATCTTCTGAGCGAAAGCAACGCGCCGCGGCGGCTCGTGCGGCTGACGAACGCGCTGCTCGGCTGGATGCCGGGCGGGCTGGCCATCGTCTGCCTCGCGGCGTGCGCGTTCTTCACGGCGTTTACCGGCGCGTCCGGCGTGACGATCATCGCGCTCGGCGCGATCCTCTACCCGGCATTGCAGCACGACGGTTATGACGACCGCTTCAACCTGGGGCTCATCACGTCGGCAGGGAGCCTCGGGCTGTTGTTCGCGCCGTCCCTGCCGCTCATCCTGTACGGTGTCGTCGCCGAGGTGTCGATCGACGACCTGTTCCTCGCGGGCATCCTCCCGGGGCTCGTGATGGTCGTCATGCTCTCGGGCTACAGCCTGTGGGTGAACCGAGGCAACCGGCGACCCCTGAGCACGTTTTCCTGGGCGGAACTCGGTGCGGCCCTCCGGGAGACCGCGTGGGAGCTGCCGTTGCCGGTGGTCGTGCTCGGCGGAATCTACTCGGGATTCCTCGCCGTCTCGGAAGCCGCGGCGGTCACGGCATTGTACGTCCTCATCGTAGAGGTGTTCGTGCTGCGCGAGATCCGGCTGGCGCAACTGCCGGAGATCGTGCGCTCGTCAATGGTGCTGGTCGGGGGCATATTGCTGATTCTCGCCGTCTCCCTCGCATCCACGAACTACATGATCGGCGCCGGCGTGCCACAGCAGCTCTTCGACTTCGTTTCCGGCTATGTCGCCGGGCAGACGACTTTTCTCCTGCTCCTGCTCGTGTTCCTGCTCGCCCTCGGCGCAATACTCGACATTTTTTCTGCGATCGTGCTCGTCGTGCCGCTGATCCTGCCGATCGCCGCCGGCTACGACGTGCACCCCGTGCACCTCGGCATCGTATTTCTGGCCACGATGCAGCTCGGCTACCTGACCCCTCCCGTGGGCTTGAACCTGTTCATCGCGAGCTACCGCTTCGACCAGCCGATCATGCGCGTCTACTCCGCGACCGTGCCGTTCCTGCTGATCCTGCTCGTGTCGGTCCTCCTGATCACATTCTGGCCCACGCTCTCGCTTCTGCTCGTACCCGGGTGACGCGCGGCCGGACGGACGATATCCTGACGGCCGGTTTCCCGGCATCCGGCGCCGGGAAGCGCCGCAACACGGCCGCCGCCCGGCGAACGGGCAGGACGGCCAGAGGTCCAAACGCACATGCCAGACATCGATTACACGCAATCCGCCACCCGTACAGCGCGGCCGCCCGAGCCGCGGCGACCCAACCTCTTCGTGCGGGCCCTGCGTGCCCTCTGGCACGGCGTGGATACGTTTCGCAAGATCCTGCACCTCGTGCTGCTGGTCGTCATTTTCGGCGCCATTGTTGCCGCAATGAACGGCGCGGCGCCGATGCTCCCAGCGGCGGCCGTACTCGACATCCGGCCGACCGGTTACCTCGTCGAGCAGTTCGAGGGCGATCCCTTCGAGCAGGCGCGCGTCGAGCTGGCGGGCGGGGAAACGGCGCCGCAGACCGTGGTCCAGGACATCGTCGACGTGCTCGACAACGCTCGCGACGATGACCGGATCCGCATCGTGCACTTCGAGCTTTCCGGGCTCGCCGGCGGGGGCTTGTCGAAGTTGCAACGGGTGGCGGATGCCATGACGCAGTTCCGCAACGCCGGCAAGGAGATCGTGGCGACCGCGG
>DASUOE010000208.1:0-20016 GCA_036276805.1 Woeseiaceae bacterium
ACCTTGTGGGAGGCTCTCGTCGGGCATTACGACCGGGGGGTCGGGCAGGTAGGGGACATGCAGGCCACCTGGGCGGCACTCGCAGAATACGTAGACGCCGCCCGTCACCGCAGGGTGGCGGATTTCCTTGCCATCCAGCACGCGGAGGCGCGCTGGTGGCGGGACGCCTGCATAGCCTATTTCCAGGCGGTTTCCGGCCGGCCCTTACCGGCGGGGACGCGGCCGCCGGCGGAATCGCTCGACTACTACCGGGGCCTCGAGTTTCCGTATGCCCCGGGACACTGACCGGCAAACATCGACTGTCGCTTGAAGGGGAACGGTGAGCATATGCAAGCAGCACACGCGGGGGCGAACACGCCATACATAATCCTGATCAGCATCGTCGCCACCATTGGCGGGTTCCTCTTCGGGTTCGACAGCGGCGTCATCAACGGCACGGTCGACGGGCTTAAGACGGCTTTCGATTCCGACAGCGTCGGCACCGGTTTCAACGTCGCGTCGATGCTCCTGGGCTGCGCATTCGGAGCGTTTTTCGCCGGGCGCCTGGCCGACTCCTACGGCCGGCGCGCGATCATGCAGGTCGCGGCGGTCTTCTTCCTCGTGAGCGCCTGGGGTTCCGGTATCGCCACGGGTTCGGTCGAATTCGTGATCTACCGCGTGCTGGGCGGGCTCGCCGTCGGCGCCGCCAGCGTCCTTGCGCCCGCCTACATCAGCGAGGTGGCGCCCGCCCATTACCGCGGTGCGCTCGCCACGGTGCAGCAGATAGCCATCATCTTCGGCCTGTTCATGGCGTTCGTCAGCAACTACCTCCTCGCGCAGTCGGCCGGCTCGTCGATGGCCGGATTATGGTGGGGATACGAGGCCTGGCGCTGGATGTTCTGGGTCGAAATCCTGCCGGCGGCAATCTTCCTGCTGGCCCTGTTCTTCATCCCGGAAAGCCCGCGGTACCTCGTGATCAAGCGACGGCGCGACGAGGCGGCGGCCGTGCTTCACAAGCTGTTCGGCGCCGTCGCCGCCCAGCGCAAGGTAGACGAGATCGATGCCTCGCTCGCCGCGGATCATCACCGACCGAGGCTCGGCGACCTCATCGACCGGGGTACCGGCCGCATCCGCAAGCTCGTGTGGCTCGGCATCGGCCTCGCCACTTTTCAGCAACTCGTCGGCATCAACGTGGTGTTTTACTACGGCGCCGTGCTCTGGCAATCGGTCGGCTTCGCCGAGAGCGACGCGCTCCTCATCAACGTGATCAGCGGCGCGATCAGCATTGCGGCGGTCATCGTCGCACTACTGCTCATCGACCGGATAGGCCGCAAGCCCATTCTCGTCATCGGCTCGGTCGGCATGACCGTCACACTGGCTTTCCTGGTCCTGGCGTTTCTCAATGCCACCCGCGCTGCGGACGGCTCGCTTTCCCTGGAAGGCGGCTGGGGTCCGGTAGCGCTCATCGCCGCAAACGCCTATGTTGCCTTCTTCAACTTTTCCTGGGGCCCCGTGATGTGGGTCATGCTGGGCGAGATGTTCCCCAACCAGATTCGCGGCGCCGGACTTGCGGTCAGCGGCTTCGCGCAGTGGATCGCGAACTTCGGGATCACGATGACGTTCCCGATCATGCTGACGACGATCGGCCTGGGTGGCGCCTACGGCTTCTACACGCTGTGCGCGTTCATCTCGATTTTCTTCGTGCTCAAAATGGCGCACGAGACGCGCGGCGTGGAACTCGAGGACATGCAGGGCTGAGCCTCCCGATGTCGATAGCCGGTTGCCGGGCATGACGTGGCAGGCGCTCGTCGACCCCGCCCGTCATGAAACCCGGCTGGCAGCGCGTTCCGCCCGGCCGGTCGCCCCCACCGCAGGCGGGACGGTCACGTCGAGCCGGTAGCGCCGGCCCGCCGCGAAATCCCGCACGACGTCGTCGGCGAGCGGACGGCCGTCGATGCAAAGGCGTGTTTCGCCGGCCCGCTCGTCCACGAGGTAGACGACCTCGAACTCGGCTCCGCGGAAGCGCCGGCGCACCGTGGCGGAGCGCCAGTGCGACGGCAGTTGCGGCCGCACACAAAGCCCGTCCGGACAGCCGCGAAGTCCGAAAAGCCGTTCGATGACGAGCCGGTAGAACCAGCTCGCGGCGCCGGTATGGAACAGGTGGCTCGACCGGCCCGCCGCTTGCGGGAACTGGCGGCTCGCGCCGCGGTAATAGTTCGGCAGGTACACGGGGAGCTGGCCGCGGCGCAGGTAATCGTCGGGATCCGGCCCCGGGACCGCGCGCCGCAGTTCGGTCCATGCGCGGTCCGCGCGGCCGAGTGCGTAGAGCGCGGCGATCCAGAAGGCGGCGGCGTGGTTGTACACGGAGCCGTTTTCCGCGGTACCCGGGAATTTCTGGGTGATGCGGCCGATGTGCTCGTGCATCGACGTGTACGCCGGCGCGAGCAGGACAGTGCCCCATGGGCTCGCGAGATGTTCGTCCACCGCGTTCAGCATCCGCGTGACCTGGTCGTCGCGCGCGATCCCCGCGAGAATTGCCCAGCTCTGCGGGTTCAGGAACAGCCGGCCCTCGGCGTCGCTTGCGACCCCGAACCGCTCGCCGGAGTCCGATATGCCGCGCGCGAACCAGTCGCCGTCCCACAGGTGTTCCTGCGCGGCGGCTGCCGACTCGTCCGCGACCTCCCGCAACTCGGCGGCGACGTCGTAGTTGCCGCGCACGCGACATACGCGCACCCACAGGCGCAGCGCGTGCACCGTCGCGACCGTGAGCCAGCCTGAGACACCTTTGCCCGCGGGCCCGACCATGTTCATCGGATCGCACCAGTCACCCTGGGCGATCAGGCTCAGGCCGCGGGCGTCGCGGTTCGCCTTGAGCCAGCGCATCGCCGCCGTGACGGCATCGAACACCGTCGTTCGCGCTGCGCCCGGAACGTGCGCGTCGAGCAATGCATAATCGCCGGTCTCGTCGAGCCACGCCTCGAGGAAGACTGGCAGCCAGACACAGTGGTCGGTATGCGGCACCTGGTTGATGTACTTGAGCCCGCCGCCGGGTGTAAGAACGATGCCTTCCGGCAGGTTGCCGTCCGCCTGCTGTTGCGCAAGTGTCGTCAGCAGCGCCTCGCGGGCGCGCGCCGGCTCCACATACACCATGCCCATGTTGTCCTGCAGGAAATTGCGGGTCTGCGGGTCGGTCGTCAGGCGGTGCGTGTCGCCGTGATAGAGCACCTGTCGGCCGAGAAAGCGATTGACGAACGTATCGAAGTGCGCATCGGGCGTTGCCAGCACGGCGCAGGGCCGCCGCTCCTGCAGGTACTCGTCGACCCGCCGCTTCGCCGCTGCGAAACCGTCTGCGCAAAGGTACCGCGCGCGCAGCGCACGAATATCGTCATCGGTAGCGGCTGGGCCGAACGCGAAACGCAGCGTGCGGCCCTCGCCCGGGCCGAGTCGCAGGCGGTACTGCAGTGCCGCCACCGGCGTTTCGTACAGCGCCTCGCCGCCGGCGAGCAGCGGCGCTTCGAGCGCCTCCGGCGCGTGCAGTCCGCCGTTGCCCTCGAGCGCGGACAATGACGTTTCCCATGCGTCCGGTGGGTACTCGTGCAAGAGAAAGGTGCGATCCTTGAGCGCCTTGATGGCCGCATAGTCCTCGAGTTTCTGGTACGGCGTGACCGAAGCCGCGACGATGGCCCCGAGGCCCGGCTCGTGGCGGGCCGACTGGTTCATCCAGCTCATGTAGCCGATCGTGAAGACAGGGTATACGCTCAGCGCCCGCGCGCGGCTGCCGCGGTTCGCGACCGTCACCGTCCAAAGTTCGACGACGTCGTCCACCGGCAGCAGCACGGCGAGTTCGACGGCGATATCGTTTTCGACGACCCGCCATGCGATATCCGCCTCGCCGACGGAGAACACGAACGAAGCGGGCCGGCGCTTCACCGGCGCAAACGGCGCGGAGAACATCGTCGAGCCGAGTTCGTCGCGGACGTACACGAAGCGGCCCGGGTGGTGTGCATAGTACGGCTGCTCCGGCTGCATGAAGGTCTTGAGTTCCATGACCGGCGCGTGCGAGTACTTCGCCGGTTCAGGCTGCAGATGCTGCGCCGTTGCATAGCCCTGGCAGTTCGCCTGCAACAGCATGCGCCGGTTCCACAGGAACCCGCTCGCGCGCGGCATAGACGTCGGGCAGCGGAGCTCGACGCGGTCGCCGCCGTCGGCGAGTTTGACGATCTCAGCTTCGCCGGCCATGCTCGAGGGCCTCCTGTATGGATTCGAGCTCGCGTCCGGTGAGCCTGTAGAAGCGTGTGACGAAGACCGCGACAATCGCAAACGCGCCGGGAATCGCGGTCTGGAGCAGCGCGATGCCGGCCTCGGACGCGCCGGTCTGTGCCTGGTTGGCCGCGTAGCCGATCGCCGCGAGCACCCAGAGCATGCCCGCGGCGCCGAGAGACCCGCCGAGCTTCTGCGCGAACGTCGCGGCCGAAAACGTCATGGCCGTTGCCCGACGGCCAGTCTTCCATTCGTTGTAGTCGGCGGTATCGGCATACATCGACCACGTGAGCGGCGACTTCGGCCCGAGCGCCAGGCTGATCAGGATGTTGAGCGCGAAGATCGCCCAGATCATGTCCTTCGGCACGAACCAGAACAGGATCGAGAGGCCGCCGACGATCCCCATGAGCAGCATCAGCAGGCGCGCCTTGTCGATGTAGCGCGTCATCACCGGCGCCAGGACAGCGCCGGCGGCGTAAGCGACTCCCTGGCACAACAGGTAGTCGTTGAGCAGCTCCGGGCGTTCCAGGTAGTAGGTGAAGTAATAGTAGG
Organism: Woeseiaceae bacterium; assembly: GCA_036276805.1. Classification (GTDB taxonomy): domain Bacteria; phylum Pseudomonadota; class Gammaproteobacteria; order Steroidobacterales; family Woeseiaceae; genus UBA1847. The sequence goes on from DASUOE010000208.1 coordinate 4,792, forward strand.
CGGAACCCGCGCGCATCGTGATCGTCATCATGATGATGAGCGCCAGCACGAAGAGGACCAGCCACGGCCCGTTGCCGGCAAGGTCGCCGAGGTCCTGCACGGGGGACGTGCGCTGCGCCGGCGGCGGCGCGATGCGCTCGCGCGTGGACACGAACGTAACGATGAAGATCACGGCCGCGGCGAGGCCGTAGACCAGCATCGTCAGCTGCCACCCGCGTTCCGCGTCTCCCGCACCGAGCCGCTCGACCAGCGGCAGAGTGTAGTAATTGACGAAGGAGGCGCCCGTGAACGCGAACAGGAAACGCACGCTGATCAGCGTGGTGCGCTCCTGGCTGCTGCCGGTCATGACGCCCGACAGCGCGGAATAGGGCGTACTGAGCACGGTGTAGGCCAGCATCATGAGCGTGAAGGTGCCGTAGGCCCAGGCGAGCTTTCCGCCGTCACCGAGTCCAGGGGTCGTGAACGTCAATACGGCCGCGCCGGCCATCGGCAAGCCCGCGAACAGCAGGTACGGCCGGAACTTGCCGAAGCGCGTGCGCGTGCGATCGGCGACGGCGCCCATCATCGGGTCGGTGACCGCATCGACGATGCGCGTAATGAACAGCATCGTGCCGGCTGCGGCCGCGGACAGGCCGAAGACGTCCGTGTAAAAGGCCGCGAGGAAGGACTGGATCGTGGTCCAGTACAGGTTGAAGCCGAAATCGCCGACGCCGTAGCCGAGTTTCTCGCGCCAGCGCAGCAGTACCCGGCGCGGGACGGCCGGGGCGGCGGGAGTAGCCGGGGATTCGCTGATCGCCATACGGTCTTGTGCCAGCCGGAAAACACGCTATTCTTGGGGCGCCGGAAATGACAGCGCACGACATTGGTGCGAACTGTAGCGATTCGGGACCGGATTTGCACCTGCCGGCGCGGCAAACGGGGGGAAATCGTGAAACCAGCACAATCAACCGGGCAGAAGCTCGCTCTCGCCTTCGTACTGGCCGCCGGGCCGGCTGCCTGCGGCGGGGACGCGCCGCCGACCGCAGATACCGTCGCGCCCGCGGCCGACGTTGCAGTGGACGGCGAGGCAGCGCGCGTCGAACCCATCGACCCGCGGACCTGGCCGTTGCAGGCACCGGTCATGGTGCGGGACGGGCAGAGCGAAGCGCGCATCGAATCGCTGCTTGCGGCAATGACTCTCGAGGAGAAAGTCGGCCAGGTGATCCAGGCGGACATTTCCGCCGTTACGCCCGACGATGTGCGCCGCTACAACCTCGGCTCCATCCTGAACGGCGGGAGTTCGGCACCGGGCGGCGATAACCGCGCGACGCCGGACAAGTGGCTCTCGCTCGCTGACGAGTTCTGGGATGCCTCGACCGACACTAGCGACGGCGGCGTGGGGATTCCCGCGATCTGGGGCACGGATGCCGTGCACGGCCACAGCAATATCCTCGGCGCCACGATCTTCCCGCACAACATCGGCCTCGGCATGGCGAACGATCCCGAGATGATGTACCGCATCGGCCGGGTGACGGCCATGGAGATGCTCGCGACCGGGCTCGACTGGACCTTTGCACCGACTATCGCCGTCGTGCGCAATGATCGTTGGGGCCGCACTTACGAAAGCTACTCCGAGGATCCGCGCATCGTGGCCGCGTATGCGCCGCGCATCGTCGAAGGCATCCAGGGCCGTTACGGGACCGACGAGTTTCTCGGCCAGGGCCGCATGCTCGCCACCGCGAAGCACTTCGTCGGTGACGGCGGCACTGCCGGCGGCGTCGACCAGGGTGACACCGTCGTGTCGGAAGCGGCGCTGCGCGATATCCAGGCGGCAGGCTACCCGCCCGCGGTGAGTGCCGGCGTGCAGGTCGTCATGGCCTCGTTCAACAGTTTCCACGGCAGGAAGATGCACGGGTACAAGGAACTGCTCGACGACGTACTCGTCGACCGCATGGGCTTCGATGGTTTCGTGGTGGGCGACTGGAACGGCCATGGCCAGGTGCGGACCTGCACGAACGTCTCCTGCCCGGCATCCTTCAACGCGGGCCTCGACATGTTCATGGCACCCGACAGCTGGAAGGGGCTGTACGACAACACGCTGGCCGAGGTCGAAGAGGGCACGATCCCGATGGAGCGTCTCGACGAGGCCGTGGCGCGTATCCTGCGCGTCAAGCTCCGCGCCGGCACGTTCGACGCCGGCCGCCCGTCTTCCCGGCCGAATGCCGGCAATTTCGAGCTGCTCGGCGCGCCGGAGCACAGGGCCGTCGCGCGCGAGGCAGTCCGGAAATCGCTCGTGCTGTTGAAAAACGACGATGCGATCCTGCCGCTGGCCCCCTCGGCGCACATCCTCGTCACGGGCGACGGCGCGCACAACATCGGCAAGCAGTGTGGCGGCTGGACGCTCAACTGGCAGGGTACGGACAATCTCAACGAGCACTTCCCGAACGGCACGTCCGTCTACCAGGGGCTGGTCGAGGCCGTCGCCGGCGAGGGCGGCACGGTCACGCTGAGCGAGGACGGCACTTTCGAGGAAAAACCCGACGTGGCCGTCGTCGTGTTCGGCGAAAATCCCTATGCGGAGTTCCAGGGCGACCGGCCCAACGTCGACTACCCGAACGACGATGGCCTGAACCTGTTGCGCCGCTTCCGGGAGGCCGGCATCCCCGCGGTAGCCGTATTCCTGTCCGGGCGGCCGCTGTGGGTCAACCCGGAGATCAATGCGTCCGCGGCTTTCGTCGCGGCGTGGCTGCCCGGAACCGAGGGTGGCGGTATCGCAGACGTCCTGGTAGCGGCCGCGGACGGTACGCCGCGGCATGATTTCACCGGACGACTGTCCTTTTCATGGCCGCGCACGGCGGCCCAGGCGGAACTGAACGTCGGTGACGAAGACTACGACCCCCTGTTCGCGTACGGGTACGGCCTGAGCGTAGCCGATGACGGTGCGCTCGCCGAGCTGTCCGAGGACCCCGGCCTGGCGGCCGGTGCGGGCGCCGCCCGGACGTCCATCCTGGCATTCGGCGATCCGGTCGGCGAGTGGGGCATGCTGCTCCGGGACGGCAGCGGCGAAAGCCGGGTGGCCGACACGCGCGGCGCGAGCGCCGGCGGGCACCTCGCCGTAGCACCGGCCGATCGCGATGCGCAGGAAGACACCGTGCGCCTCGACTGGACGGGGCCGGCGAGCTTCATCATCGGCGGCAGGCCCGCGGATTTCGAACGCGAGGCGAACGGCGACATGGCGCTCGCGCTGGAGTACCGCGTGCTGGCGACCGGTGACGGACCGGTGTCGCTCGCGATGGCGACGTCGCCCGAATCGTTCGCTGCGGTCGACCTGGGCGAGGCTTTCTCGGCGAACGCCGGCGGCGAATGGCAGACGGGCCTCATCAAGCTTTCCTGCTTCGCGGCCCGGGGCGTCGACATGCGTGCGGTAGCCGCGCCGCTCGTCCTCACCGGCGATGCGGGATTGAGCGTGCAGCTCGCACGCGCGGAAATCGTGGCCAACCCGGGCGACGCGGGGTGCACGCTGGTTCCCTGACCAGGCTCTGCAGTGAGACTCTGTGAGAGTCCCGCATCCGCGGGCGCGGGCGCGGCGAAACCGTCAGGCGTTCGGCGCCCTGCCGGTCGAGTCCCGCAGGACCAGTGTCGACTCGACGATGCGCGTGACCTGTTCGGCGTCGCGATTGCGCAGCCGGCGGATGAGCATCGACGCGGCCAGGACCGCCATTTCCCTGAGTGGCTGGCGGATGGTCGTCAGCGTCGGCCAGATCTGACTTGCGAGCGGGATGTCGTCGAAACCCGCGATCGAGACGTCGCCCGGAATCGCGAGTCCGCGCTCGTGGGCAACGGCCATCACGCCCGCGGCCATGTGATCGTTGGCGCAGAAGATCGCGCTCGGCGGTACGCCGTCGAACAACCCGGTCGCGCAGCGCACGCCGGAAGCGAACGTGTTGTCGCCCTGCACGACGTACGCGGACTCGATCGCGAGTCCCGCGGCCGCCATGCCGTCGAGGTAGCCGCGATAGCGGCTCGCCATCGCCTTGTGATCCGGGTGGCCCTGCACGAACGCGATCCGGCGATGGCCCAGGCCCGCGAGGTGCGCCGTCAGGGCGGCGCAGGCCTGGCGGTCATTCGTGCCGACGGCGAGGTCGTCCGTGGCCCCGGAGGAGCGCGAAATGCTCACAGTCGGGACGTCGAGGTCCCGCAGCAGCGCACGCACTTCGGCGACGTCCGCGACGGGCGGCACCAGGATGAGCCCGTCGACCTTCGCCCCTGTCACGAGATCGGCGATTTCGTCGGTGATCGCCGGATCGCGGTAGTGACACGGATGTATGAGCAGGTCGTAATGGTCCTGGCGGCAGGCTTCGAGGGCGCCATTCTGGATGCTGTTGATGTAGCTCGAGTTGGCGTTGTAGACGAGGCCCAGGATGTAGCTGCGCCGGCTGGCCAGCATGCGACCCGGCGAGTTCGGCCGGTAACGCAGCTCCTGCATGGCGCTTTCGACCCGGTCGCGCGTCGTGGCGCGGACTTTCGGCTCACGGTTGAGCACGCGGGAGACGGTCTTGATGGACACGCCGGCACGCGCCGCCACGTCGCTGATCGTCGCTTTGCGGTGCAGCTCGCTGCGCTTGCCGGTCAAGGTCGTTGGCTCCTGCGCCACGCGGGGCATGCGCCGCGGCGGGCGCCGAGGCGGGATTCTCGCAGAATTGGCCGGCGCTGTCATTGTGGCCGGGCGGGCTCTCCGCCGGCGTTTCACCGGAACTTGCGTTACAGGCCCTAGCTGTCGCAGGCGGGATCGTCGTGCCGGATGGCGGCATTCCACACGCCGTCCAGGAGCGCCTGGGTGCGTTCGGAGGCCTGCATCCATTGATCGCGCGACGGGGCATCGGCAGCGGCGACGGCGAAGTCCTCGAACATCTGCGCGGCCGCCGGCAACGTCGCGGCAATGGTGACCCGGCTCAGGTCGTTCGGTCCGCCCGAGCCCCACGCGTAGGCGGCCTCGTCGGCCGACTTCGCAATCACGTAATCGTCCATCCAGAGCACCCCATTTGCCCCGGTGACACGCAGGTCCATGACCAGGGCGCCGGAGTCGAAGCCGCAATCGAACGTCGACGTGGCGCCGTCCGCGAAAGCGAGCACGCCGCTCGCGCTGACGACGGCCCCGGTTTCCGGGTCGCGGCGGGCGAAGCACGTGGTGGCGGTCAGCGCGACGTCGGGGTCCAGATATTCCACGACCGCGCGCATGTTGTACCAGCCGGCGTCGCCGATGGCGCCCATGGGTTCGAGTGTCGTGTCGTACCGGATGTTGCCCCTGTCCGGGAGCGAGAACTGGAACGCGCTCGCAAGCGACCAGGGCCAGCCTATGTCGCGGGCAATGCGATCGCGCACCGCGGGCGTGCGCGGGTGATGCGGGAAGTGCGTCCCGTCCATGAAGGCCACGCCATTGTCCCGACACGCGCGGGTGATGCGCCGGAGTGAATCGAGGCTTGCGAACGGTTTCTCCGCCAGTACGTGCTTGCCACGTCCTGCGGCGGCGAGGCTGATTTCCTCGCGCACGCTCGTCGGCGTCGCGACGTAAACGGCGTCGATGCCGTCCCAGCCGAGCATCGCTTCCCAATCATCGAAAGCCCGGCCGACGTCGTGCGCCGTGGCGAATTCCCGGGCGGTTTCCATCCGGCGGCTCGACACGGCCGAAAGTGCCGCGGACGGCGCCGCGGCGATCATGGGGGCCATGCGGTTGGCAATGCCCCCGGTGCCGACGACGCCCCAGCGCAGTTGCGGCGCCGCTGCCCGCGACGCGGTCGTTTGGCCGGCCATGAATCCTCCCAGCAGTAATCCCGAGCCCGTGGCGCACAGCAGGCGCCGGCGATCGCGGTCGATCGCCTCGCGCGCCGCGCCGCTGCTCCGATCGTCGCACTCCTGCGGTCGTCCAGCTTGCCGTTCGTCGTACTGCATCGACGTTTCTCCTCGAGTCTCGCGGCACACGGCCGCCTAAGCCGGCGCACTCGAGCGGCAAGGATACGCCATTCGTCCCGCCGCGGTCAGCCGCCGGGTGAACGGTTCCCCGCCATGACGGCAAGCGCATGGCCCGGGAGCGTCATGGTGAGGGTGCGGGCGTCGAAATCGACAGGCGCGCTGGCGAAGCGAAGCATCCAGCGGCAACCGGGCGCCAGTGGGCCGAGTTCGTAGCGAAGTTCGCCGCTCCAGGCGTTCATGAGGACGGCAAGCGCCGTGACCGCACCATCCGCTTTGCGCTGTTCCAGCAGCATGCCGAACGCATGGCCGAAATCCCAGTCCTCGTCGGTCCGCGTGCCGCCGTCCGGGTTGATCCAGCAAACGGCCGTTTCCGTGCCATCCCGCGTTTCCCGGCCGTGGACGTACCGGTCGAGCCTGAGCAGCGGGAATTCCCGCCGCAGGGCGATCAGCGAACGCACGGATTCCGTGAAGGCCGGATCGGCGTCGAGCTGCGCCCAGTCCAGCCAACCCGTGTCGTTGTCCTGGGCGTACGCGTTGTTGTTACCGCCCTGGCTGTTGCCGAACTCGTCCCCGGCGAGCAGGAACGGCGTGCCCTGCGCGCAGAGGAGCGTCGCGAGCATGTTCAGGCGCTGCTGCCGGCGCAGCGCGAGCAGGTCCGCCCTGTCGGTCGGGCCCTCGACGCCGTAGTTCCGGCTGAAGTTATGCGGGTTTCCGTCGCGGTTGTTTTCCCCGTTCGCCTCGTTGTGGCGCTCGTTGTACGCAACGACATCCGCGAGCGTAAAACCGTCGTGACTCGTGATCTTGTTGACGCTCGCGTGTGGCGGGCGGGCCGCGGCTTCGAACAGGTCCGCGGAGCCGTGCATGCGCCGCGCCAGTTCGCCGCTCGTCTTCAGGTCGCCGCGCCAGAAGCGCCGCGCACCGTCGCGAAATTTGTCGTTCAGTTCGGCAAATGGCGGCGGAAAATTACCGAGCTGGTACCCGCCCGGACCCGGATCCCATGGCTCGGCCACGAGGCGCGCCGAGGCGAGCAGGGGATTTGAGCCGATCGCCCGCAACAACGGGTGTTCCCGGCTGAATCCGTGCGCGTGTCGGCCGAGTACCGTCGCCAGGTCGAAGCGGAAGCCGTCGACGCCCATATCGCGGTGCCAGTAGACGAGGCTGTCCAGCACGATCGTCTGCACCGCCGCGCTGTCCGCGTTGAGCGTGTTGCCGCAGCCGGTATCGTCGACGTAACGGGTGGCGTCGGCGGGGTCCAGTCGGTAGTAAGCACGGTTGTCGATGCCCCGAAAACTGATCGTGGGACCGTCGTGATTGCCTTCGCCGGTGTGGTTGTAAACGACATCCAGCACGACTTCGAGACCGGCATCGTGGATGGTGTGGACCATCTCGCGGAACTCGCTGACCGGGTCGGTGCCGCCGAAGCGCGGCGCCGGGGCGAAAAACGCGACCGGGTTGTAGCCCCAGAAGTTGCGCAGGCCCCGCCGCACGAGGTGCTGCTCGTCGACATAAGCGTGCACCGGCATGAGTTCGACGGTGGTGATGCCGAGGGCCTTCAGGTATTCGAGCACTGCCGCGTTGCACAGGCCGCGGAAGCGGCCGCGGTCCGCCGCCGACACGGCCGGGTGGCGCATGGTATATCCGCGCACGTGGGTCTCGTAGAAGACCGCCTCGCTCCAGCGGATCGACGGCCGGGGGCCGGGGAACGGCGCGGCGTCGCGAACGACCCCCTTCGGCACGTAACGGGCGGAATCGACGCGGCTGCGCCCGCGCGTCGCCTCATGCCAGTGGAAATCCCCGACGACCTGGCGGGCGTAGGGATCGAGCAGGAGTTTCGCCGGGTTGCACAGGAGGCCCTCGTCGGGCTGCCACGGTCCCCAAACCCGATAGCCGTAGCGCTGGCCGGTGCCGAGGCCCGGTGAGAAGCCGTGCCAGATGTCGCCGGTCCGGCCGGGCAGGTGCAGCCGGCGTATCTCCCGACCATCGCCGTCGAAAAGGCAAAGCTCGACCGCCTCCGCAACCGAGGAGTGCAGCGCGAAATTGACGCCGTCCGCCGTGATGCTGGCGCCGAGTGGCGCGGGCTGGCCCCGTTCCATCAGCGCCGCGGCAGCTCCACGGGGTCGAGGCGCCAGATCTCCCGGTTGTAGTCCTGCATCGTGCGATCCGTCGAGAATCGCCCGGACGCCGCCGTGTTCAGGATGCTCATGCGCGTCCAGCCGGCCGGGTGCTTCCAGGCCGCGTCGGCCCGGCGGTGCGCATCCACGAAGCTGCGGAAATCGGCAGCCGTCATCCACGGGTCCGCGGGCTCGAGTATCGACTGGATCACCGGGTCGAGCACTCCCGGCTCGAAGCGGTTGAAGTGACCGCACCTGAGCAGGTGCACGACCCGGGAAAACTCCTCGTCGCTGTCGACGATCGCCTGTGGGTCGTAGGTTGCCCGCCGCTGCTCGATTTCCTCCACCGTAAGGCCGAACAGGAAGAAGTTATCCGCGCCGACCGCCTCGCGGATCTCCACGTTCGCGCCATCGAGCGTGCCGACGGTTATGGCACCGTTCATCATGAACTTCATATTGCCGGTTCCCGACGCCTCCTTGCCCGCCGTGGAAATCTGCTCGGAGATGTCGGCGGCAGGGCAGATGAGCTCCATCGCCGTTACGTTGTAGTCCGGATAAAAGAGCAGGCGCAGCCGGTCCTCCATCATCGGGTCGGAATTGATCACGCGCGCAACATTGTTGATGCACTTGATCACGTTCTTCGCCATGACGTAACCGGGTGCCGCCTTGCCGCCGATTATGATGGCGCGCGGCGACAGGCCGTCGTCAGCTCCCGACCGGATCCGTTCGTACAGGTGGATCGCGTGCAGTACGTTGAGCAATTGGCGCTTGTACTCGTGTATGCGCTTGACCTGGACGTCGAACAGCATGTTGACCGGGACAGGCACACCGGTGCTTTCCTCGAGCTTGCGCGCAAGCCGCACCTTGTTCGCCAGCTTCGCATGGCGCCATTCGCTCTGGAATCCGGGATCGTCCGCGAAGTCCCGCAGCCTCGCGAGCTGGTCGAGATCCGTGACCCAGCCGGTGCCTATCCGGCGGTTGATAAGCGTGGCGAGGGCTGGATTGCAGGCCGCGAGCCAGCGGCGCTGTGTGACGCCGTTGGTCTTGTTGTTGAACTTGCCGGGCCAGTAGTCCGCGAAGTCACGAAACAGGCCATTGCGCAGCAAACGCGAGTGCAGCTCGGCGACACCGTTCACGGAGAAACTGCCGACGATGGCGAGGTAAGCCATGCGCACCATCGGTTCGTGTCCCTCCTGGATCAGCGACATTCGCCGGATCCGGTCGTTGTCGCCGGGCCACTGCAAACTGACCGCGGTGATGAAGCGTGCGTTGATCTCGTAGATGATGTCGAGCAGACGCGGTAGCAACCGGCGGAACATCGACACCGGCCAGAGTTCCAGCGCTTCGGGCAGCAGCGTGTGGTTTGTGTACGCCATCGTGCTCGTGGTGATCTGCCACGCGGTTTCCCAGCCGAGCCCGTGCTCGTCCATCAGCAGGCGCATCAACTCAGCCACCGCGATAGACGGGTGCGTGTCGTTGAGCTGGAAGCAGTTCTTCGCCGCGAACCGGCCAAAGTCGTCGCCGTGCTGCTCGACCCACATTCGGATCGTGTCCTTGAGACTCGCCGACGCAAGGAAGTATTGCTGCCGGAGGCGCAATTCCTGACCGTTCTCTGTCGCGGCGTTGGGATACAGCACCATCGTGATGTTCTCGGCCGCGTTCTTCGATGCAACGGCATCGGCATAACTGCCGGCGTTGAATTCCTCGAGGTCGAAGGCATCCGTCGCTGCCGCGGACCACAGGCGCAACGTGTTGACGATGCCGTTGCGATAGCCGGGGACGGGGATGTCGTAGGGTATCGCGAGTACGGCGTTCGTGTCGCACCAGCGATAGCGCATCACGCCGTCCGCGCCGACATACGATTCCGTGCGGCCGCCAAATTGAACGGTCTGTGCGTACTCGATACGTTCGATCTCCCAGGGAAATCCCTCGCGCAGCCACGCGTCGGGTTCCTCCACCTGGTGACCGTTGACGATGCGCTGGTGAAACATGCCGTACTGGTAGCGAATGCCGTAGCCGGTAACGGGGAGGGCGAGGGACGCGCAACTGTCGAGGAAGCAGGCCGCGAGGCGTCCGAGGCCGCCGTTGCCGAGTCCCGCGTCCCATTCACGTTCGTAGACGTCTTCGAGTTCGATTCCCAGGCGCGACAGCGCCTCGGCCGTCTCGCCCTCGATGCCGAGGTTCAGGAGGGCGTTGCGCAGCAGCCGTCCCATGAGAAACTCGAGCGACAGGTACGCCGTACGCCGGTTGTCGTCGCGTTCCATCGCCATGCGGGTACGCGCCCAGCGCTCCATGAGCCGGTCGCGGGCCGCATAGACGACGGACTGGTACAGGAACGGCGAGCGTGTCTGGATCGTTCGGCGCCCGAGCATGCGGCCGAAGTAATGCGTGAAATCCTTGAGGATCGCATCGGCGGTCATCGGCAAGTCGGGCGCCTGAAGGAGCTCGATGTCGCCGACGCCGGCGTGTTTCCTCGGTTCTACTGCCATGCATGTCTCCGATCGCAATCGTCTATCGCATCGTGCCGTCGATTTGCTCAGCCGGACCGGCGCTCGAGAATCAGCGTCGCCAGCGGCGGCAACGTCAGCGTAATCGAGTGCGGCCGGCCGTGTGCACCGTGCAGGCCGGAGTCCACGGCCGGGTTGGTGACGCCGCTGCCGCCGTAGCGGGACGCGTCGGAGTTCAGGAGCTCGGCGTAGCGCCCGGCTTCCGGCACGCCGATTCTAAACGCTTCACGAACGACCGGGGTGAGGTTCGTGACGCACAGCACGAAACGCCCGTCGCGCGCGCGCCGCAGCCAGCTCAGTACGCTGTTGTCCCGGTCGTTCCAGTCCACCCACTCGAAGCCGGCAGGGCTGAAATCCACCTCGTGGAGGGCGGGGGTGTGCCGGTACAGGGCATTCAGGTCGAAAACGAGGCGCTGCACGCCCGCGTGCGGGCCGTACTCGAGCAGGTGCCAGTCGAGCGAGCGATCGTGGTTCCATTCGTGCCGCTGCGCGAGCTCACTGCCCATGAACAGAAGCTTCTTGCCGGGATGCCCGTACATGAACGTAAAGTATGCCCGGAGGTTCGCAAACTGCTGCCACTCGTCCCCGGGCATGCGGCCGATCAGCGAGCGCTTGCCGTGCACGACTTCGTCGTGCGACAGCGGCAGCACGAAGTTTTCGTTGAAAGCATAGACCAGCCCGAAGGTCATCTTGTCGTGATGGTGTTTCCGGTGAACAGGGTCCTCGCTCATATAGCGCAAGGTGTCGTTCATCCACCCCATGTTCCACTTGTACGTGAAGCCGAGGCCGCCGGCATCCGTCGGCCGCGATACGCCGGGCCAGGCGGTGGACTCCTCGGCGTAGCTCTCCGCGCCGGCGGCGTGCAGTTCGGCGTTCAGTTTCTTCAGGAACTCCACGGCTTCCAGGTGTTCGTTGCCGCCGAACTGGTTGGGGATCCACTCGCCCTGGGAACGTGAGTAATCGAGATACAGCATCGACGCCACCGCATCGACACGCAGCGCGTCGATGTGCAGTTCGTGGATCCAGAACAGAGCGCTGCCGAGCAGATAATTGACGATCTCGCGGCGCCCGAAGTTGAAGATGAGCGTGCCCCAGTCGGCGTGTGCTCCCTTGCGCGGGTCCTCGTGCTCGTACAGCGCCGTGCCGTCGAAGCGGGCGAGCCCGTGCTCGTCCCGCGGGAAATGCGCGGGCACCCAGTCGACGATGACTCCGATTCCGGCGGCGTGCAGGCGGTCGACGAGGTACCGGAAGTCGTCGGGATCGCCGAAACGATGTGTCGGCGCGAAGAGACCGATCGGCTGGTAGCCCCAGGAGCCGTCGAAGGGGTGCTCACTGACCGGCAGGAACTCTACATGCGTGAAGCCGGCCGCCACGACGTAGTCGACGAGTTCGCTCGCCAGTTCGCGATAGGTCAGGTAGCGGCCCGACCCGGCATTCCGGCGCCAGGAGCCGAGGTGCACCTCGTAGATGCTGACCGGCCGATCGAGCGCCGGGACGGATGAACGCGCCGCCTGCCATTCGTCGTCCTGCCAGCTGTAGCGGCTCTGGTGCACGACGGCGGCATTGCCCGGGGGCCCTTCGAAGGCCCTGCCGAAAGGATCGGTCTTCAGCGGCAGGAGTCGTCCCTCCCGGTCGAGCAGTTCGAACTTGTACCGGTCACCGGGCCCTACGTGCGGCAGGAAAGTCTCCCAGATGCCGTTACCCGGGTGCAGGCGCATGACGTGGCGGCGTCCGTCCCACTCGTTGAAGCTGCCGACGACGCTGACGCGCGATGCGTTCGGCGCCCAGACGGCGAAGCGTGTGCCGTCGACGCCCTGGACCCGCATCGGGTGCGCCCCGAGCTTGTCGTAGATGCGCCGGTCGGTGCCCTCGCCCAGCAGGTACCGGTCGACGTCTCCCAGTGTGGTCGGGAAGCGGTAACAGTCCTCCAGTTCGTATGCATGGCCCCGGTGGTCCGTGACCTTCAGGCGGTAACGCCGCAGCCGCGGGGGCATGGGCGCCGCGAATAGCCCTGCGGGATGTACTCGGTCCATGCGAGCCACCACGGTGCCCCGTCCGTCGACGAGCTCGACGGCGGCCGCCTGCGGCATGAACGTCCGGACGACGCGCCGGCCGCGCTCGCGATGCGGCCCGAGGACCGCGAAAGGATCGTTGTGAGTACCGTCGGCGACGGCCTGGAAGTCAGGGCCTGGCATACATCTCCCGGATGTAGGTCTTTGCGGCGCGCGACCAGTCGAACCGTTGCGCAGCGGCCGCGCGGCGTATCGAATCCCAGCGCGCGGGATCGCGTTCACGGAGCGCGAGGGCGGCGCTCGTCCTGCTGACGAAGTTCCCGGCCTGTTCCGCCGGCGAGCCGCCCTCGAAGACGAACCCGGTCAGCTCGTCTTCGACGGTATCGCGGAGCCCGCCGACGCCGTGGACGACGCAGGGCTGGCCGCTGCGCATGGCGAGCATCTGGCTGATGCCGCAAGGCTCGAAACTCGAGGGCATGAGGAAGAGGTCCCCGGCCGCGTAGAGCGCGGCGCTCAGCGCCTCGGAGTAGCCGCGCAGGAACAGGAGGTTCGTCCGTTCCCCCGCCAGTTTCACGAGTAGCGCTTCGTACCGGGAATCGCCTGTGCCCAGCAGGACGAGCAGCCCGCGGTTGCCGAGCTCGTCCAAGAGGGCGGCGAGGGCGCTGCGGCCGCCGCCGGCCCCGGTGAAGAACAGGCGCATTTTCTGGTCGACGATGCGGCCGACGCTCGTCAGCAGGTGCCGCGGCCGCGCCGTCCCGATACGCGCCAGCGTCGCCGCGGCGAGCCGGTGCGCTTCGCGCGCTGCACCGTTCTTTTCTTGTTGCTGCCAGCCCTCCAGCGCGGTGGCGACGGCCTGCCGGACAGCCGGCCAGTCGGGTGCGCCGGGCAGCATTTGCGGGTATTCGCAGCCGTTCAGGATGCCGATGAGCGCGCCGTTGGCCGCGCGTTCCCGCAGGATCGACTCGAGGCCTTCGCCGCCGACGAAACCTTGCTCCGGCGCGCTCGGCCGCTGGACCTCCCGCGCATAGGTGGGTGAGACGGCGTTGACGCGGTCCGCGAGACGAATCGCCGCGGCCATGGGGTTGAAAACCTCGGCGTTCGCCGGGTCGGCGACTGCGCCGGGCGTGTACGCCAGAGCGGGAAACCAGGTATCGAGCGCCGATACGTCACCGCGTTTCGGCCGCTGTCCCTGGTAGGCGAGGTTGTGGATGGTGAATGCCGTGCGCACCTCGCGCAGCGCCGCAAAGCGCGGCTCGAAGGCCCGCAGTACCGTCAGGACGCCGCAGTGCCAGTCGTGCAGGTGCAGGGCGTCCGGTCGACGCTCCCGCGACCCGAGCCAGGCGGCGACCGCTGCACAGAAGAAGGCAAACTTGCCGGCATCGGTGGCGTAGGGGCGGTCGTCGGCATCGCCGTGGTAGACCACGCCGGGTTCGGTGGGGACGAGCAGCGGGTGATCCAGCACCACGCAGTCCACGCCGTCCCGGTTCGCCGGCACCGAATAGGCCGTGAACGTGAAGGTGCTGCCGCGAAATGGCACGCGCAGGCGCGCAAGCGCCCGTGCCCCTGGCAGGCGGTGCAGGCTTCCGTATGACGGATTGACGACGGTTGCCCGCCAGCCCTCGGCCGCGACGGCCGGCGGCAGGTCGCGGATGACGTCGGCGACGCCGCCGACTTTCGCGCCGGGCAGCGCGCCGTTCTCAGCGGCGACAAACATGACTTCGGGCGAGCGAATGGCGGTCCCCGGCCGGTGCTAGCGCGTGAAATGCATCTTCTGCCCTAGCATGTCGGGCGTGACGAGCGTGACGTTCTTCTCCGTCACGCGAAAGCCGCGCCGGCGATCGTCGTCCTTGTTCTCGCCGATCACCGTGCCTTCGGATACTTTGCAGCCCCGGTCTATGATCGCGCGCGTGATGCGGCTGCCCTCCCCGATGTCGCAGTCCGGCAGGACCACTGCGTCGTTCACCTTGCTGTAGGAATGCACACGACAGCGCGAGAAGATCAGGGAATTCCGCACCGTTGCGCCGGAGATGACGCAATCGCCGGAGACCATGGACTGGATCGCCTCGCCGCGGCGCCCCGGCTCGTCGAACACGAATTTTGCCGGCGCCGACTGCCACTGGTGCGTGAATATCGGCCAGACGCGATCGTAGATGTTGAGCTGCGGCGTCACCGCCACGAGTTCCATGTTCGCTTCCCAGTAGGCGTCGAGCGTTCCGACGTCGCGCCAGTAAGCCTGTTGCCCGGTCTCAGGGTCGCGGAACGGGTAGGCATAGACGCGATAATCCTTAAGGACCGAAGGGATGATGTTCTTGCCGAAATCGTGCTGGGTGCCGGGCGTGTCGGCGTCCTTGATCACCTGCTCGTACAGGAACTCGGTGTTGAAGATGTAGTTGCCCATCGAGCCGAGACAGACGCCCGGTTTGCCCGGTATCGAGTTCGGCTTCTCCGGCTTCTCGTCGAAAGCGACGATTCGCCCGGTCGCGTCGACCGTCATGACGCCGAGTTGTCCGGCCGCTTCCTCGACCGGCACCTCGAGGCAGCAGATGGTCATATCCGCGTTGAATTCCGAGTGCGCCGCGAGAAACGGGCCGTAGTCCATCTTGTAGATGTGGTCACCGGCGAGAATCAGCACCTGCCTCGGAGCGT
>DASUOE010000209.1:0-7123 GCA_036276805.1 Woeseiaceae bacterium
CCGGTGATCGAGGACTATCTCGCGCGGCACGGGCCATTGAAACCCGCCCGCGACCTCCGCTACCGGTACGCACTCGAACTCGCGACGCGCGGCGACTGGGCCGGCTTCGAGCACCAGTACGCGGCCTGGTACGCAGAACTCCGCGAGCCGGTACTCGACTGCCTCGCACTCCAGGCCCGCATCCACTCCGGCGACAGCGATGCGCTGACGGCGCTCGTCCCCCGCGCGCGTGCGCTATGGCTGGTGGGCCGAAGCCAGGTCGACGAATGCGACCCGGTGTTTTCCTGGCTCGAGACAAACGACCTGCTGCGGCCGGTCGATTACCGGGACCGCTACGCTCTCGCCATCGAAGCGGAATCCTTCGGCCTTGCCCGCTGGCTCGGCCGCTCGATCGACGAGCGGCACGTGCGCGAGGCGACAGGCTGGCTGAGCGCGCAGAGTGATCCCGGCAAGTTCCTGGACCGGCATGGCACGACGCCGGGTGACGCGACCCGGCGCGCGCAGCTCGCATACGCCGCGGAGCGCCTGGCCTGGCGCGACCCGGTGCGCGCGGAACAGCTGTTTCGCAAGGCCGCGAAGCGTCAGTCGTTCAGCGACGCCGAGCTCGCGGCAACGCGGCGGCAGATCGCGCTGTGGAGCGCGCGCGAGAAGATCCCGGGTGCCGCCGAGCGGCTGGCGGCGCTACCTGCCCCCGCCGTCGACGACGAAGTGCGGCGCTGGCGCGCCCGGGCCGCGCTCTACCTCGGTGACTGGGACGGCCTCCTCGAGCACGTGGCGGCGATGCCCGATGCGATGCGCGCCGAGGAGGAATGGCGTTACTGGCGGGCCATTGCGCTGCGGGAGACCGGCGGTGTTGCGCTTGGCGCCGCCGAACTCGCTGCCCTCGCCGGAGTGCGCAGCTACTACGGCTTTCTCGCCGCCGACGAACTCGAGCAGCCCTATGCGTTTTCGCATGCCCCGCTCGATGCCGACGAGACAGGGCTGGCCGACCTCGCCACCCGCCACGAACTCGTGCGCGCCCGCGAGTTGTTCCTGACCGGCCTGGAGAGTCGCGGCCGATCCGAATGGGATGCGGCCATGGCGACGCTTTCGGCCGCCGAGCAGGCCCAGGCGGCAGTGCTCGCGCACCGTTGGGGGTGGCACTCGCGCGCAATCGCCACCGTGGCCGCGATCGGCCGCTACGACGACCTCGAGCTGCGATATCCGCTGCCCTACCAGGACGCGTTCGACCGCGGCGCCTCGGCAGCCTCGGTAGCGCCGACGTGGGCGCTCGGCATTGCGCGCAGCGAAAGCCTGTTCATGCCGGACGTGCGTTCCGGCGCGGGTGCCGTCGGCATCATGCAGTTGATGCCCGGCACCGGCAATGACCTCGCAAGGGAGCTCGATCTCCCGTGGTCGGGACTTGCCACGCTCACAGACCCTGTGCTCAACATCCGGCTCGGCACCGCTTACCTGGGGCGGATGTCGCGGCGCTTCGACGGGAACCGGATATTGGCGACGGCGGCCTACAATGCCGGTCCCGAGCGAGTTTCACGCTGGGTTCCCCGGCAGGACCCAGTGGACGCGCGGATCTGGATCGAGAACATCCCCTACAACGAAACGCGCCGCTACGTGCGCCGCGTGCTAGAAGCCGAGACGATATTTCACTGGCGACTGACCGGTGAAACGCGACGACTCGCCGACGCGCTGGCGGCGGTGCATCCCGCGGAGCCCGCAGAGCGCGTCGCCAGCGCCTCCAGGTAGTCGTCGCGGGCGTCGCGCCCGAGTTCCCCGACAGCCTGCGCCCGTGCGTAGAAGCGCTCGAGATCCCGAGCGCAGTCCTCGTACAGCTGCCGGAACGACGCCACCCAGCCCTCGTAGAGATTGAACGAAAGGAGACGGGCATTGTTCCAGGGGCCCAGGACGAACTCGCCGGGCGTCGCGCCGCGCGCGGCGTACAGCGCGCCGATTTCGGCCGTCAGCCGCTCGAGGCGATCTTCTTTGAGGAGGCGTTTTTCGTCGTCGTCCAGCATTTCCGCGAAATACGTGCGCAGGTCTTCCCGCGCTTCGCCCACGAGTGTCATCAGTTCGCGGCGCTGCCGCTGGCGCAGCCGGTAGGACTCGTAAGTCGCCGTTGCCTCGCGCACCGCGAGGAAGCGCTCGACCGCGATCTCCTCGACGGCCGTGGCGAACGACTCGTTGAAACCGGTGTCGTCGGGAATGTAGAGGAGCTGGTGTGCCAGTTCGTGAAATAGCGTGGCCACGAGCTGGAGGTCGTCCCAGCGCAGCATCGTGTTCAGCACCGGATCGTCGAAGCGGCCGAGCGTCGAGTACGCCGGCACGCCGGCCACGTGAACGTCGAACCCGCGATCTGCGAGCTCGCTCGCCTTCTCGTCGGCTGCGGCATTGCGGAAATACCCCCGGTACGCCACGCAGCCCACCACCGGGTAGCACCAGTTGAGCGGATCGAGCGAGAATTCCGGCGTCGCGAATATGCTCCAGAGGACGTAGTCCCGCCCGAGGTCTGCATAGCTGCGGTAGCTGCCGTTGTCCGGCATGCCGAGCGATTCGATCGAGAAATCGCGCGCCTCCTGAACCAGGCGCAGCCGCTCCGCGAGATCGTCCGGCGTGTCCGGATCCGCGATGACGTCCGGTATCGGCTCCCGGGCTGCGAGAACCTCGAGCTGCCCGTGCGCGGCCTGCAGGTAAAAGCAGCCGCCGGCGGGCAGGAACGAGGCCAGCAGTGCAACGCGCGCGATGCCGCGGGTGCACGCCGCGGCTGCGCTTCCGAGGCCCCGAGCAGCCTGCCTGCGCCGGGTTGCCGCCGCCGCGAAAGCCCGTCCTCGCTCTTGCATGAGTTCGTCCATCGACGGCCGAGGATAGTCGCCATCAGCACGCACGGACAACCGTGTGGACAGCAGTCGCTGATGTATAGTCGCTGCATGACCGGAACGGGGCGAAACGGGCGCGTCGCGTGCAGATCTACCTCGTAGGCGGTGCCGTTCGCGACGAACTCCTGGGCCTCCCCGTGCGCGAGCGCGACTGGTGCGTCGTTGGCGCGACGCCGGCGGACATGCTGGCGCTCGGCTACAGGCCGGTCGGCAAGGATTTCCCCGTCTTCCTGCACCCGGAGACGAAAGAGGAATATGCGCTCGCGCGCACTGAGCGCAAGACCGGCACCGGGTATCACGGCTTCCGCTTCGATACCTCGACCGACGTGACGATCGAGGCCGACCTCAGCCGGCGCGACCTGACAATCAACGCGCTCGCGAAAGACGCCGAGGGCAGGCTCATCGATCCTTACGGGGGCGGTACCGACCTCAAGGCCCGGCGGCTGCGGCACGTCTCGGCGGCATTCGCGGAAGACCCGGTACGCGTTCTCCGCGCCGCGCGGTTCCGGGCGCGCTTTCACGATCTGGGCTTTCGTATCGCGTCGGAAACACTTGCGCTCATGCGGGAGCTGGTGGAAAGCGGCGAAGTGGATGCGCTGGTGCCGGACCGCGTGTGGGCGGAAACCTGCCTGGCCCTCGCTGGCAGGCATGCGCGCATCTATTTCGAGACCTTGCGCGAGTGCGGCGCGCTCGGCCGCATCTTCCCGGAGATCGACGCACTGTTCGGCATACCGCAACCTGCACAGTGGCACCCTGAAATCGACACCGGCGTGCATACCATGATGGTGCTCGACCAGGCGGAGCGGCTGTCGGCCGACGTCGAGGTGCGGTTCGCCTGCCTGGTCCACGACCTCGGCAAGGCGACGACGGACCCGGCCCGGCTGCCGAGCCATCCCGGTCACGAAAAGCGTTCCGCCCGTCTCGTCACGAAACTCGCCGGGCGGCTGCCCGTGCCGAAGGCAGCCCGTGAACTCGGGCTGCTGGTCGCGGAATTTCACACCCACTGCCATCGCGCGCTGGCACTGAAAGACACGACTGTGCTGAAACTGTTGCAGCGCACGGACGCCTTTCGGCGGCCGGAGCGGTTCGAGAAATTCCTCGTCGCCTGCGAAGCCGATGCGCGCGGCCGTGCCGGGCTGGAGGGCCGCGACTACCCGCAGGCGGCGCACCTGCGCGCCGCGTTCGCCGCGGCCCGTGGCATCGACACGGCCGCGGCCGCCGCCGGGCGTGAAGGCCCGGCTGCCGGGGAGGAAATCCGGCGGCAGCGTCTCGCTGCCATCACCGTGGCGCGCAAGGCGCTTACCAGACGAGCAGGTACAGGATGATTGCTGCGAGCAACAGGCGGTATGCCGCAAACGGCAGCAGGCCGATGCGGCCGACGACACGCATGAAAAATCCGATCGTCAGGTAGGCGACCAGCGCCGACACGGCAATCCCGAGGGCGAGATCGACCCACGCCACCGTCTCGTCGCCGAGCACGAGCTTCAGTGTCTCGTAAGCCGTGGCGAGCAGTATGACCGGCACCGACAGCAGGAATGAGAAGCGCGCGGCATCGCGCCGCTCGAAACCCAGGAACCGCCCTGCCGTGATCGTCACGCCGGAGCGCGAGGTCCCCGGCACGAGCGCCAGCGCCTGTGCGCACCCGATGATGAACGCATCGCGTACCCGCACCTCGGCGATGCCCTTGTCGCGCCGCCCGTAGCGGTCGGCGATCACCATGAGGATGCCGAAACCGGAGAGCGTTACCACGATGACCGTGGGCGAGCGAAGGTTCTCCTCGATCAAGCCGGCGAGCGCGAGGCCTGCGACCGCTGCGGGCACGGTGCCGAGGGCTATGCCGAGCGCAAGGCGTGACGGCGCCGTGTTCACGCTGCCCCCGAGCAATGTCACCCCTCCCTGCACGAGTTTTGCGATGTCGTCGCGGAAGTACGCGCATACGGCGAGCAACGATCCGAAGTGCACGGCCACGTCGAACACGAGGCCCTGATCGCCCCACCCCAGAACCGCGGGCACCAGCACGAGGTGGCCGGAGCTCGACACCGGCAGGAATTCGGTGATGCCCTGCACGATGGCGAGCACGACGATCTGGAGCCAGCTCACGGGCGGCTCCGCACGGCAGTCCGTTGCGTCATAGGGTGTGCGTCCTGTCCTGGGTGGTCAGCGCCGGAGGCAGCGATTGGAGGTCCCGTACGAGGCCCAGGCACTTGAACCGCTCGCCCATTTGCCCGGGCAGGGTAAGCATTTTCACCTGGCTTGCCAATTCGACCGCTGTCCGGGACGACGGCGGCATGGCTGCAAGCGCCGACGTCAGCTCGTCGACGATGCCGCCGGACAGAAGGAACTGCGCCTGCGTGACGTAGCCGCCGATGTCCAGGCCCGCGCCGCGCGCCGCCTCCGCGACAGCGGTGAATTCCACCCACGCGCTCAGGTCCTGGATGCCGGGCAAAACGAGCGGGTCTGAATGGGCGTGGTGCCGGAAATGACAGCGCAGCCAACCACCGGACCGGTCAGGGGCGTAGTATTCCCGGCGGCTAGCGCCGTAGTCGAACAGCAGCACGGCCCCTGTGTCGAGGCAATCGGCGACGGCGCCGATCCATGGACCGAGCAGCGGCGAGACCTCGGAGGTGTAGCCGTTTTCGAGCTCGCGGCCGAGCGCCGCCTCGATAGTGCGCACCGCGTTCCCGAGGGAGCGCGGAGCCGGGACGTCGGTCCAAGCGAACCCCTCACCGGCAGCCGCCACGCGGAGCTGGCGCACGCCGCCGTCGACCGTGAAGCGCTCGACGGGCAGCGCATCCAGCACCTCGTTCGCAATGACGACGCCCCGATGCGACTCCGGCAACCGCTCGAGCCAGCGGATCCGCCCGCGGAGCCCGGGCAGCTCCTGCTCGAACAGCCGGGCCTGTCGGTCACGCAGTTCTGCGGACACTTCGAGGATCGCGTACCGGTCCGGCAACCGACCCGTCTCCTCCAGGCGCCGCAGCACATCCACGGCGAGTCGGCCGCTGCCGGCACCGAATTCGAGGATGTCGCCGCCGCCGAGGGTCGCCAGAACGTCTGCGACCACGGATGCCAGCACGCGGCCGAACAGCGGAGACACCTCGGGCGCGGTCACGAAATCTCCCGCACGCCCGAACTTGGCGGTGCCGGCGGCGTAATAGCCCAGTCCCGGCGCGTACAAGGCTTCGTGCATGAATTCCCTGAACGACAGGGATCCGCCGGCCGCACGGATCCGTTCGCGAATGTGCTCGGCACATCGCGCACTGTGGCGGGCGCTGGTTTCGTCCGGCGGCGGCAGGCCGGGGACCGGGCTGGCTTGCATGGCGCGCTAATTCTCTTTCAAAATCGCCGGCGATGACAGGAACGGAGCATGCCGCCGTGAGCCCGGCCCCGATTACCGATGTGCCGACCCTCGATGGCAGGGTGGTGCTCGTAACCGGGGCGGCGCGCCGCATCGGCGCCGCGGTCGCCGCCACCCAGCACCGCGCCGGCCCCCGCGTCGCCGTTCACTACCCCAGTTCGGCGGCCGACGCTGACGCACTCGTCGCCTCGCTGAACGCCACGCGACCGGACTCTGCCGCGGGGTTTCGGGCGGACTTGCTCGCCACGGCGGGTTTGCCGGAACTCGTGAGCCGCGTGATTGCATGGGCCGGTCGCCTCGACGCGCTCGTGAACAACGCCTCGAGTTTCTACCCTACGCCGGTCGGCGCAATCGACGAGGCGGCGTGGGACGACCTGGTCGGCATCAACCTGAAGGCGCCGTTGTTCCTGGCCCAGGCCGCTGCGCCGTGGCTCGCGGAAGCGCGCGGCAGCATCGTCAACGTCGTCGACATTCACGCGCGCCGCCCGTTGCGCGCGCACAGTGTATACGGCGTCGCCAAGGCCGGACTGGCCATGCTGACGCGTGCTCTCGCCAAGGATCTCGCACCGGCGGTGCGCGTCAACGGCGTCTCGCCCGGCGCCATCCTGTGGCCGGAAAGCGGCATGAGCGCAGAGGTGCAACAGGCGATCCTCGGGCAAATCCCGCTCGGCCGTGCGGGCGAGCCGGCGGACATCGCGGGCTGCGTGTTGTACCTCGTGCGGGATGCCCGTTACGTCACGGGCGAGATCATCGCCGTCGACGGGGGCCGGTCCATAGGCTGGTAAGAGTCATCCCGCCGGTCCGCGCCGCCGTCGGCTCAAAGATCGACGTACACGGGGGTCAGTGCCGCGGATGACTGGTCGAACGCATCCCAGTGCGACCTCAGCGTCCGCCC
>DASUOE010000210.1:0-8289 GCA_036276805.1 Woeseiaceae bacterium
CGTCGGCTTGTCCGTGCCGCCGCCGGGCTCGCCCCAGGCGATCGTGACTTCGTCACCGATGGCGACGCCCGCGTCCACGACGCCGAGCGACAGGACCGCGCGTTCGTTGAAGCTGTAGCCCGAGAACATCGAGAACCCGGCCGTCTTGCCGCCGACGTTCACCGCGTCGTAGCTCGATGACGCATAGTTCGCGAGCGGCAGGTCGAAGAACTTGTAGTTCGTCCCGCCGACGACGAACGACGACAGGATCCTCGCCACGTCCTCGCCCTCCCAGGCGAAGGTCACCTTGTGCCGCTGCTCGTCCGGCTTCATCGCCTCGAGTGCGGCCCGCCCGATGAAGTCGTGGTCGAACCGGACGAACGGTCCGTAGCCCATTTCATAGGGCGTGAGGTAGTAGTCCTCGATGTCCTCCGACACGAAGCTGCCGCCGATCGAACAGACAGCCTCGTAGCTCTTGTCCGTCAGCCATTCCCGGTAGGGTTTCATGGCCGCGCCCGTGTACACCGCCGGCAGCGGCGAGGGGATCCATCCGGATTCGAGCGTGTTCGTCGCGTAGGTGCGCGAGCCGACGACGACCATGCCGAACTCCCGGCCGGCTTCGATGATCTGTTCGCGAATGTCGAGGTACTGCGCGTAGGGGCCCCAGATCTCGAGGCCGGGTGCACCCGCCATGCCGTGGCGCAGCGCGCGCACCTCGCGGCCGCCGATCCGGATCGTCCCCATGTGGAAGAACGGGATGTCGGGGAACGGACCGCCGTTCAGTTTTTCGATGATGCTCTTCGCGTTCGGTCCCTGGATCTGGAAGCGGTAATGTCGCCGCGTCACCGGGCGGCCCATCGGGGCCGACGGCGAGCGGTCGTCGTACACGGTCTCGACGTCGTAGCCGCCGGTCTCGGCATGGAACCGGATCCAGTTCGCGGTAGGCGCCCGGCCGACGAAGACCAGCGAGTCTTTCGCGAGATGAAACAGGATGCCGTCGCCGATGACGTACCCGTCGTGACTGCAGGGTATGAATTGCTTGGCACGGTCGACGGGAAAGTTCGCGAAACTGTTCACGGCCAGGTGCGAGACGAGCCTGATGGCGTCCGGGCCGTCGATGAACAGGTCGACCATGTGATGCGACTGGTCGAACAGCACGGCGGTTTCGCGCCAGGCCCGCTGTTCGTCCCGCCAGTTCGAGAACTCGGTCGGCACGACCGGGTAGACGTAGGCGCCGATCTGCGAATTGCGCAGCAGGGTCACCGGGTTGCCGGCGGATTGGAGGAGGGATTCGAGGCTTCGGCTGGCCATTGCAGTTCTCCTTGTGTCGGCCTCTGTTGTATACAGAACGTCGGGATCAATGCCGTTTTTAGCACACCGGCCTTGATTTTGTATACAATTCTGGGCGAAACCATCCGAGAGCCGGGCGTGCCAGGGAGCCCCACCATGCCGACAACGAGATCGCGACAGGGACTCGCCGCCGTGCGCAAGCTCAGGGAGCTGGTCATCGGCGGTTGCTTCAAGCCGGGCGAGCGTCTCTCGGAGCTCGCCGCCGTCGAACTCATCGGGATGTCGCGCACGCCGGTGCGTGCCGCGCTCCAGGCCCTGGCGCACGAGGGACTGCTCGAAGCCAGGTCGAACGGGGGATTTGTCGTCTGCGATTATTCCCTGGCGGACATGCTCGATGCGATCGAACTCCGCGGCGTGCTCGAGGGCATGGCCGCGCGGCTGGCAGCGGAGCGCTCTTCCGGTACTGCCGCGACGCGGGAGCTGCACGCGATACTCGCGCAGATCGACCGCCTGCTGGATGCAGCCGGCGTCGAGGGCGATGACCTTTACGACGCCTACGTCGAACTGAACGAGACCTTCCACGCGGAAATGCTGAGGCTTGCGCAGAGCCCGATGCTCGAACGCAGCCTGGCCCAGGTCACTGCGCTGCCGTTCGCGTCGCCGAGCGCCTTCGTGAAGGCCGGGCGCGAACAGGAAGTCAACCGCAACGTACTCATCGTGGCGCAGTACCAGCACCGCGCCATCGCGGAAGCGATCACCGCTGGCGACGGCGTGCGCGCGCTGCGCCTCGGCCAGGAACACGCGCAGACCGCGGCGGACTCCCTGAAGCGCCTGTCCCGCACCGGCGACGTCGGACGCCTAGTACCGGGTTCCACGCTGCTGCGCAGGGACACGGGCTAGCCGCGAACGACGAGCACGTGGCCCGGCGGCGGCTCCGCGTACAGTTCGGCCACGCGTTCCGCGCGTTCCGTGAGGACCGCGCGCTGGTTGACCGAGCCCTTGTCGGTGATCTCGCCCGTGTCGATCGACAGCGGGGTTGCGAGCACGATCGCCCGCCGCGCGTGCTGCGAGCTGCCCCGATGCGCGTCGGCGTGCGCGGACAGCGCGGCGCGCAGGCGCTCGCGGACCGTGGGGTGTCCCACGACAGCGGCGCGCGCGGCGTCGCCGGCGAGACCCGCCACGAGGCGGCAGGCCTCGACGTCCGGCACGACAAGTAAGCCGATGTAGTCGCGGTCGAGGCCGGCGATCACGACGTCCTGCGCCAGCGGCGCCAGCGCCCCCAGCAGCGACGCACGCAACGGGCCCGTGCTGACCCACGTGCCGCTCGCGAGCTTGAAGTCCTCCGAGATCCGGCCATCGAACTGCATGCCACGTCCCGGGTCCGCCGGGTCGAGCAGACGAACGGCATCGCCGAGGCGGTAATAGCCTTCCTCGTCGAAGGCCGCGGCCGTCTGTTCCGGCAGGCGCCAGTAACCGGGCGTCACGTTCGGGCCCCGCACGCGCAGCTCCAGTTTGCCGGCGACGGGCGCGAGCTTGACCTCGTTACCGGCGGCCGGGAGCCCGATGACGCCGGCCCGTCCGGTGCCGGGCGTCGTGAAGGTGATCGACGGCGACGCCTCGGTGCAGCCGAGCCCCGACAGGATGGGGACGCGCCGCCCGCGTTCGCGCACCGCCGCCGCGTCGAGCGCGTCCCAGGTATGCTGTGCGAGGCTCGCGCCGGCGAAGAAGCAGGCGCGCAGGCGCCGGTAGAAACTCCGCCGCAGCTTGTCGTCGTCCGCGAGGCGACCGGCAAGCAGTTCGTACCCCTTCGGCACGTCGAAATAGACGGTCGGCGAAATCTCGCAGAGATTCCGGACCGTCTCGTCGACGAGCCCCGGTACCGGCTTGCCGTCGCTGATGTACAGCGTTCCGCCGTTGAACAGCACCAGCCCGACGTTGTGGCTGCCGCCGAAGGTGTGATTCCAGGGCAGCCAGTCGACGAGCACCGGCGGCTCGTCTGCGACGAACGGCACGGCCTGGCGGAGCATCACCTGGTTGCTGCACAGCATGCGGTGCGTGGTGATGACCGGTTTCGGCTGGCCGGTCGACCCGGAGGTCAGCAGGAACTTGGCGATCGTGTCGCCGGTGACGGCGTCGTTGGCCGCATCGGCCGGCGCAGCATTGCCGGCTGCCAGTTCGTCCAGCGTGAGACGTGAATGCGTCGCGTCGAATGCGGTGTCGGCCAGCACGGTTACGTCCGTCGGCACGACGGTGGCGATCGCCCGCGCGTGGGCGGGCTCGCCGAAGGTGGCGACGAGGCCCGGCGTCAGCAACTCGACGACGTAGCGGAGCTTGCTCAAGTCGGAGCGCGCCTGCGAATAGGCGGGGGACACGGGGCAGTACGGCACGCCGGCGTACATCGCCGCGAGGGCAATGAGCAGGTGCTCGATGCCGTTCCCCGACAACACGAGAATCGGCCGATCGGCGTCGAGCCCGAGCCGCGTTATGCCGGCCGCAAGCGCGCGCACGCGCGCGAGCGCGTCGGCATAGGTGATCCGGATCCACTCGCCATCGGCGCCGCGGCGGGCGACGAACAGGCGCCCTGGCGCCGTCCCGGCCCAGTGCACCAGCGGGTCCGTGACGCGCCGGGGATAGCCGGGAAGCGCCGCGGCGGGCTTCAGCAGGATCGAGCCGTCCGGGCGCGACACGGTCGTCACGTCAAAACGCGACGGCGTCCAGTCGAGATCGGCGGCGCTCACGCTCAGGCGTCGCGATCGAGCCCCAGGGCCTTGATCGCGTTCTCCTTCAGGATCAGGTCGTGCACTTCCGGCCGGAAGTCGGCGGCCTTGAAGTCCTCGATCCAGCGGTCGGGCGTGATGAGCGGAAAATCCGAGCCGAACAGCATCTTGTGCTTGAGCTGCCGGTTGGCGTAGCGGACGAGCTGCTCCGGGAAGTACTTCGGCGACCAGCCCGACAGATCGATGTACACGTTCGGCTTGTGCAGGCACACGGACAGGGCCTCGTCCTGCCAGGGCCACGACGGGTGCGCGATGATCACGGTCATGTCGGGAAAGTCCGCGGCCACGTCGTCAACGTGGATCGGGTTCGAGTACTTGAGCCTGAGCCCGCCGCCGCCGGGCATGCCGGTGCCGATCCCGGAGTGCCCGCTATGGAATATCGCCGGCAGCTTGTGTTCCGCGATGACTTCGTACAGCGGGTAGGCCATGCGGTCGTCCGGGAAAAATCCCTGCACTGTGGGGTGGAACTTGAAGCCCCGTACGCCGCCGTCCTCGACGAGCCGGCGCGCTTCACGCACGCCCATCTTGCCCTTGTGCGGGTCGATGCTCGCGAACGCGATCATCATGTCGCTGTTCTCGCGGGCGGCATCCGCGACCTCCTCGTTCGGGATGCGCTTGTTGCCCATCTCGTACTCGGTGTCGACGGTGAACATCACGAGACCCATCCGGCGTTCCCGGTAATAGGCGATCGTCTCCGCGATCGTCGGGCGCTTGCCGGCCTTGAAGTACGTGCTCGCTGCGTCCTCGAATTTCTGCCACACCTCGTCCACCGGCTGGCGGCAGGACACTTCCGCATGCGTGTGCACGTCGATGGCGACGAGATCTGCGACTTTCACAGGGACACCCCCCGTTCCTGCTCCCATCCGGACAGCGTCTGGCCCTTCTCCACGAGCTCGACGAGCAGGTTCGCCGGCTGCCAGTGCATCGGACCGAATATCACCGCGTACTTCCGCATGCCCTCGAGCAGAGTTTCGAGGCCGATCGTCCCGGCATGGAACATGGGCCCGCCCCGAAACCGCGGGAAGCCGTAACCCGACGTCCAGACGACGTCGATGTCGCTCGCGCGGAGCGCAATGCCTTCCTCGAGAATTCGGAATCCCTCGTTCATGAGCGGGTACAGGCAGCGCTCCACGATCTCCTCCGCGCTGTGCTCGCGGGTCTCGACGCCAAGATCCCTGGCCTTCGCGCGCAGGATCTCCAGCGCCTCCGGGTCGTCGTGCCGCGTGCGGTCCCCCGGCTCGTAGCGATAATAGCCCCTGCCGGTCTTCTGGCCGAGCCGGCCGGCGTCGAACAGCGCGAAATCGGCCTGGTAATACGTAGGGTCCGGCGGATACAGGTGGGCGTTGTCCCGGTGGACGTGCACGCCGACGTCGACGCCTGCCATGTCGAACACGGAGAGGATGCCCATCGCCATGCCCCAGCCCTCGAGTGCGGTGTCGACCTCGCGCGGCGTCGCGCCCTCGAGCACCATGCGCTCGGCTTCGCGCGCATAGCCTTCCATCATGCGGTTGCCGATGAAGCCGTAGCATACGCCGGCGAGCACCGGTGTCTTGCGCAACGGCTTTGCGAGCTCCATGACCGTCTTGATCGTCTCGGGCGACGTGGATTTCGTGCGCACCACCTCGAGCAGCGGCATCACGTTCGCCGGCGAGAAGAAGTGCATGCCGATGACGTCCTCCGGCCGCCGTGTCGCCGTCGCCAGCTCGTCGATGTCGAGCGTCGAGGTGTTCGTCGCGAGTATGGCGCCGGGCTTCGCCAGCTCGTCGAGCCTGCGAAAGATCCCCTTCTTGAGTTCCATCTTTTCGACGGCGGCCTCGATGAAGATGTCGGCGTCGGCCAATCCACCGTAGTCCGTCGTGCCGCCGATGAGGGCCAGGCGCTGCTCCTTTTCTTCTGCGCTCATGCGCCCGCGCTTCACGCGCGATTCGAGCGTCTTACCGACGACCCCAAGCCCGCGATCGAGCGCTTCCGCGCTGATGTCGAGCACCGTGACCGGGATGCCGGCATTCGCGAAGCAGATTGCGATGCCGCCGCCCATCGTGCCCGCGCCGATGATGGCTGCATGGGCAATCGGGCGTGCGGCGACGTTTGCGAGACCCGGCACGCGCCGCGATTCGCGTTCGGCGAAGAATACGTGTATCGCGGCGCGCGACTCGGTCGTCAGCTTGGCCTCGTTGACGAGCCGGTCCTCGAGCAGCAGGCCGTCGGCCAGCGGCAACTCGGCGGCGGCGGCGACCGCGCGGATCGCGGTCTGCGGCGCCTGCTGGTTGGGGTAGAGCCGTTGCGCGTCCGCCGTAAGCCGCTCGACGATCGCCGGGGTGGCCGTGGCCGGGTCGACGTCCATCGCGGCCGTCGGCCGGGGTGAAGCCCCGTTCCGCACCAGTTCCCGCGTGTACTCGAGCGCGGCGCGTTCGAGATCGCCGTCGAGCATCGCGTCGATGAAGCCGAGTTGCACGCCCTGTTCGGCCGGCACCGGGCGCGCACTCAAAATCAGCTCGAGTGTCTGTTCGACGCCGATCAGGCGCGGCATGCGCTGCGTGCCGCCCGCGCCCGGGATGATGCCGAACGTGATTTCCGGCAAGCCGCAGCGCGTGCCCGGTGCGGCGACGCGGTAATGGCAGGCGAGGGCGAGTTCGAGCCCGCCGCCGAGCACCATCCCGTGCACGGCGGCGACGACCGGCACCGGCAGATTCTCGAGGCGGTAAAACAGCTCGCGGTACTCGGCTTCCTTCGGCGGACCGTGGAACTCGCCGATATCCGCGCCGGAACAGAAGGTCTTGCCCGCGGAGCGCAGCAGGACTGCGTCGACATCGCCAAGCCCCTCCAGGTCGTCAAGTCGCCGCCCGAGGTCTCTGCGCACCCCGGCGTCGATCGTGTTCACCGGCGGGTTGTCGATGGTGATGACGGCGATGGCGCCGTCGCGGTGCAGGTGCACTGCTGCCTTGTCGTTCATCGGGTCTCCAGGCGTCCCCTTCCTCACACGAGCCCCTGCTGCGCGCGTGCGCAGCCTCGCCATGGCGCCGCAAGAACGCCGAGGCCCCTGCTGCATGATAAGCAAAATAGTTTAAACTACAAACTAAATAGTGGCGCCGGGTACTGCGTGGAAAGGGCGGCAGTGCGGGGCGCCGGGGGGCTTCCGGGCATGCCGGGGGAATGGCAGGATCAGTCGTAGATGCGCTGCAGGTATTCCACGAGCTGTTCGATTTCGGCTGGCGAAAAGCGGTCGAAGTACTTCTTCTCATGACGCCGTGTCTGCCTGCGCAGGTTCGCGGCCATCGTTTCTCCGGCCGGCGTCAGCAACAGCTCGTGGCGGCGCCGGTCCTCTTTCGAGCGCACCCGGTTGACCCAGCCGGCGGCTTCTGCCTGGTCGAGCAGGGACACGAGGGTCGCCTTGTCGATGTGCATCGCGCGCGACAGTTCGACCTGCGACGCACCCTGGTTGGCGGCGACGAGTTGCAGGAGGCTAGCGAGACCCGGTCGCACGCCGCCGTCCGCAACGTGCCGGAAGAAATTGCGGCGCAATTCCATCATGGCGAGCCGCAGGTGGTAGCCGAGCAGCCCGTCGAGCGGCTGCGTATCCACGGGAGGCCGCCGGCGGCGCTTCTTGTTGCCGGCAGCTTTCGCCGCGGCGCTCCCCGTCGCCGGCCCGGCCGGTTTCTCCGCCATGCGCATCACACCGTTCCCGAAGTCCCGGCGCATGATGTAACGGGGCTTCGGTTCGCGTCAAATCGGGAGTGCACCGTATGAAAGACGATCCGCGCGACATACTTGCGGCCGCACCAATGAAGCCGCTGCAGGTCGCGGCCATCGTGATTTGCATCCTGTTGACGGCGCTTGACGGCTTCGACGTGCTGGCGATCAGCTTCGCGTCACCAGGCATCGCCAGCGAGTGGGGCATCAACCGCGCGGCGCTCGGGATCGTGCTATCGATGGAGCTGATCGGTATGGCGATCGGGTCGGTGCTGTTCGGCACGCTCGCCGACAGCTGGGGCCGGCGCCCGGCTGTGTTCGCCTGTCTCGCGCTCATGACCGTCGGCATGTACCTCGCCGCCACGGCGACGAACGTGCACATCCTGTCCGCCTACCGCCTCGCGACGGGCCTCGGCATCGGGGGCATGCTGGCGACGGTCAACGCCCTGACTGCGGAGTTCTCCAGCACCCGGCGACGCAACCTGGCCGTGACCCTGATGGCGGCCGGCTACCCGGTCGGCGCAATCGTCGGCGGTTCCATTGCGTCGGCGCT
>DASUOE010000211.1:0-27610 GCA_036276805.1 Woeseiaceae bacterium
TTCAATACCTGGATTCGCCCGCTGCAGGCCGTGGAAGACGGCAGCGTGCTGCGCCTGCTCGCGCCGAATCGCTTCGTCGTCGACTGGCTGCAGCAGCATTACATCGAACGCATTCTCGAGATCGTCGACGCACACGGCAGCAGCATCGAGGTGATCGTCGAGGTCGGCTCGCGCGACAAGCCCGCGCCCGCCGCCCCTCGCGGGCCGCGGCTTGCGATGGCCGAGTCGCGCGATGCCGCGCCGCCGCCGGTCGCCTCGCGCTTGAGTCCCTCGTTCACGTTTTCGAGTTTCGTCGAGGGCAAGAGCAACCAGCTCGCGCGCGCCGCGGCGAGCCAGGTCGGCCAGAATCCCGGCAAATCGTACAACCCGCTGTTCATCTACGGCGGCGTCGGCCTCGGCAAGACGCACCTGATGCACGCCGTCGGGAATTCGATTCTCGCCGCGCGGCCGGATGCCCGGGTCGCCTACGTGCACTCGGAGCGCTTCGTCGGCGACATGGTCAAGGGGCTGCAGCACAACAAGATTTCCGAGTTCAAGCGCTCCTATCGTTCGCTCGATGCGCTCCTCATCGACGATATCCAGTTTTTCGCGGGGAAAGAACGTTCGCAGGAGGAGTTCTTTCACACGTTCAATGCTCTGCTCGAAGGGCAGAGGCAGATCGTGCTGACCTGCGACCGGTACCCGAAAGAGGTTTCCGGCCTCGAGGAGCGGTTGAAGTCACGCTTCGGTTGGGGGCTCACGGTTGCGATCGAGCCGCCGGAGCTCGAAACGTCCGTCGCGATCCTCATGAGCAAGGCGGCGGCCGAGAATGTCGGGCTGCCGGAGGAAGTGGCGTTTTTTATCGCGAAGCGCATCCGCTCGAACGTCCGCGAGCTCGAAGGTGCGCTCCGGCGGGTGATCGCGAACGCGCGTTTCACCGGCCGGCCGATCAGTCTCGACTTCGCCAAGGAGGCGCTTCGGGACCTGCTCGCGCTCCAGGACCGGCTGGTGTCTATCGAGAACATCCAGAAAACCGTGGCCGACTATTTCAAGATCCGAGTCGCCGATCTTCTCTCGAAAAAGCGCAGCCGCTCGATCGCCCGGCCCCGCCAGTTCGCGATGGCGCTCGCCAAGGAACTCACCAACCACAGCCTGCCGGAAATCGGGGATGCGTTCGGCGGCAGGGACCACACGACGGTACTCCACGGCTGCCGACGGATCGAGGCGCTCCGGGAAACGGAAAAACGGGTCGACGACGATTATTTGAATTTGTTGAGAACCCTGACAGGATAGTGTGGATAAGCTGTGGGCAAAGCGCGGGGCGAAATTCATCCACAGGGTATACACAGGCGGTGGGCCGGCCACACAGATGTTTCGGTTCCATTGGACATTAGGCAAACTGCTGATTTAAAAGGCTTACGTGAAGTTATGCACAGCTCGGGTGTGGCCTAATAATTACAGTCAATAAATTAATTCCCAATATTATTAACAGGTGGAACGTATGAAACTGAGCGCCGCGCGCGACGTGCTCTTGAAGCCCCTGCAGGCCGTCATCGGCGTCGTCGAACGCCGCCAGACGATGCCGATTCTGTCGAACGTACTGCTCGTCGCGCGGAACGGCGAGCTCCTGGTGACGGCGACGGACCTCGAGGTGGAGCTGGTTGCGCGGACGGACGTGGAGGTAGAGTCCGGTGGCGAGATCACGGTCTCGGGTCGCAAGCTGTTCGACATCTGCAAGGCGCTGCCGGACGACACCGTCGTGCATATCGCCGTCAGTGGCGAGAAAATGAGCGTTCGGGCAGGGCGCAGCAAGTTCTCCCTTGCCACATTACCGGCCGCGGAATTCCCGACGGTCGAGGACATCAAGGCCGGCCAGACGATTACGGTCGACCAGGACGTCCTCGGTCAACTCATTGAGAAGACGCATTTTTCGATGGCGCAGCAGGACGTGCGCTATTACCTGAACGGAATGTTGCTGGAGGCGCGGGATTCACACCTGCGGGCTGTCGCAACGGATGGCCATCGCCTGGCGCTGTGCCAGGCATCGCTCGACGGCGGCGCCGTCACCGAGCAGCAGGTGATCATCCCGCGTAAGGGCGTCCTGGAGTTGCAGCGCCTGCTGGGCGGCGAGGGGGCTGTCGACATCCAGCTCGGCGAGAACCACGTTCGCATCCAGATTGGCGGAATTCGTTTCACTTCGAAGCTGATCGACGGGCGTTTCCCGGAGTACGAGCGTGTCATCCCGCGCGAATCCAGCAACGAATTGAAGGCGGACAAAAGTGTGCTGCGTAGCGCGCTGCAGCGCACGGCGATCCTGTCGAACGAAAAGTACCGCGGCATCCGCCTGGTCATCCGCGACAGCGGGGTGGTGTTGCAGGCACACAATCCGGAGCAGGAAGAAGCCGAAGAAGAGGTCGAGGTCGAGTACGCCGGCGAAGACCTTGAGATCGGCTTCAACGTCAATTACCTGCTCGATGCGATCGGGGCCGTAGACGGTGAGTCCGTGACCGTGTCGGTGACTGACAGCAACTCGAGCTGCCTGATCCGGCAGCCGGGCAACGACGACCAGAAGTTCGTCGTCATGCCGATGCGCCTCTGAGGCCGCCCGGGCGGCCGCGAAAACACGGACGCCCCTGACGCGGGAACGGACCGGACCTGTGCCCATCCGGTCATTCCGGGCAGAGAACTTCCGCTGCCTCGAGTCCGTCGTCCTCGACGCGGATCCCCATTACAACCTGGTTTACGGGGCCAACGCCTCCGGCAAAACGAGCCTCCTGGAGGCGCTGGCGTACCTGGGTCGGGGCAAGTCCTTCCGGGGTGCGCCGGCGGCCAGCCTTGTCCGGCATGGAGCAAGGGAATTCGTGCTGTTCGGGGTCGTCGACCGCGACGGGGGACGGACGTCGCGGATCGGTGTGCGCAATGGACGGGACGGGCTCGAGGTCCGGGTGGACGGGGATTCGACCGGTGGCATGGCCGGTCTCGCCGACGCACTGCCTCTCCAGGTGATCGATCCGGACATCCATAGCCTCGTCAGCGGCGGCCCGGAGGCGCGGCGGCGGTATCTCGATTGGATCGCGTTCCACGTGGAACATGACTACCTGGCGGCCTGGCGGCGCTTTCGCCGGGCCCTTCGCCAGCGCAATGCCGCCTTGCGTGCCGGCGAGGCGCTCGACGCGTGGACCTCGGAGTTCATCGCCGGCGGTGAACGCATCGAGGTCGCGCGGCGCGCGGTACTGGCCCGGAGTTCGGCAGCGCTCGAGGGCTACAGCACACGGCTCCTGGGCGTGCCGGTCCGTTTTGCCTATCGCTCGGGCTGGTCCGCCGACAAGACGCTGCCGGAAGCCGTCGACGAATCCCTCGGCCGCGACCGGCAGCTTGGCAGTACCCAGCACGGCCCGCACCGTGGCGACCTGAGCCTCGAGTACGACGAGCGCCAGGCGCGACGCCTCGTGTCACGGGGTCAGCAGAAGCTGCTGGCCTGCGCGATGGTCCTGGCGGCCGCGGACGTCGTGCAGGCGGCCCTGGGTCGCCGGCTCCTTCTGCTCCTGGACGACCCTGCGGCGGAACTGGACCGGGACTCCCTCGCACGCCTGCTGCAGGCGGTTTTCGGCCTGCAGGCGCAGGTCATCGCCACGGCACTGGAATCTGGCGCCGTGCGCTTCCCGGCGGAGCCTGCGGTGTTCCACGTGGAACGCGGTCGGCTCCGCCGGGTCTGACGCTCCGCTCCCCTATACCCGGCCTCCTTTGCCGGGCACCCTTTTGATACAATGCGTCGATTCGCGCCCGAGTAAAATGAATGACCGAAAAGAAGACGTATACTTCCAGCAATATCAAGGTTTTAAAGGGCCTCGAGGCGGTGCGGAAAAGGCCGGGAATGTACATCGGCGATACCGATGACGGCACCGGCCTCCACCACATGGTCTTCGAGGTCGTCGACAACTCCATCGACGAGGCGCTGGCCGGCTACTGCGACGAAATCCAGGTAACCATCCACGCGGACGAATCGGTCACGATCACGGACGATGGCCGCGGGATCCCCGTCGACCTGCACCCCGAGGAAGGGCGCTCCGCAGCCGAGGTCATCATGACCGTGCTGCACGCGGGCGGTAAGTTCGACGACAACTCCTACAAGGTCTCGGGCGGCCTGCACGGCGTCGGCGTATCGGTCGTGAACGCGTTGTCCGAGCACCTCCTGCTCACGATCCACCGCGACGGGCGGACGTGGCAGCAGGAGTACGTGCACGGCGAGCCGAAGGCGCCGCTCGCCGAAGTGGGCGATACCGACCGCACCGGCACGACCATACGGTTCAAGCCGAGCCCCAGGACCTTCACGAACATCGAGTTCAATTACGACATTTTGGCCAAGCGCCTGCGGGAACTCTCGTTCCTGAACTCCGGGGTGCGCATCCGCCTGGTCGACGAGCGCGACGAGCAGGAAGACACCTTCGAATACGAGGGTGGCATCCGGGCTTTCGTCAAGCACCTGAACCGCAACAAGACGCCGGTACACGAGACCGTCTTCCATTTCTCGACCATGCAGGACGGCGTAGGCGTGGAGGCGGCGCTGCAGTGGAACGACGGCTACCAGGAGAACATGTTCTGCTACACGAACAATATCCCGCAACGGGACGGCGGTACGCACCTGGCCGGGTTCCGCAGCGCCCTGACTCGCACGCTCAACACCTATATCGAGAAGGAGCTCGCCAGCCGCAAGGACAAGTACCTGCCGACGGGCGACGACGCCCGCGAGGGCCTGACGGCCATCCTGTCGGTGAAGGTTCCGGACCCGAAATTCTCGTCGCAGACCAAGGACAAACTGGTTTCATCTGAAATTAAAGGCGTGGTCGAGAGCGCAATGGCGACGCGTCTCGAGGAATTCCTCCTCGAGCGGCCGGCCGATGCGCGCGTTATCGTCTCGAAGATCATCGATGCCGCCAGGGCCCGCGAAGCCGCCCGCAAGGCCCGCGAGATGACGCGTCGCAAGGGCGCGCTCGACATCGCGGGACTGCCCGGCAAGCTTGCCGACTGCCAGGAGAAGGACCCGGCCCTGTCCGAGCTCTTCCTGGTCGAGGGCGACTCCGCCGGCGGCTCCGCGAAACAGGGCCGCGACCGGCGCACGCAGGCCATCCTGCCGCTCAAGGGCAAGATCCTGAACGTCGAGAAGGCGCGCTTCGACAAGATGCTGTCCTCCGCCGAGGTCGGCACGCTCATCACCGCGCTCGGCTGCGGCATAGGCCGCGACGACTTCGACGCGGACAAGCTCCGTTACCACCGCATCATCATCATGACGGACGCGGACGTCGACGGATCGCATATCCGGACCCTGCTGCTCACGTTTTTCTACCGGCAGATGCCGGAGCTGATCGAGCGCGGCCACATCTATATTGCCCAGCCGCCGCTCTACAAGATCAAGCGGGGCAAGCAGGAGTGGTACGTGAAAGACGACGCCGAACTGACGCGCTTCCTGCTCGCTTCGGCACTCGACGAGGCGGCGCTGCATGTGAACGCGAACGCGCCGCCGCTTTCCGGTGCGGCGCTCGAGGCGCTCGCGGCCGAGTACAACGCGGTCGAGAACATCATCAAGCGCCTGGCGCGGCGCTACGACGAGGTCGTGCTGCGCACCATCGCCACGTTACCGGCCATCGGCCGCGAGCACGCGGAAAACCTCGACGCGCTCGACGAATGGACAAGGCGCCTGTCAGGGGCGCTGCCGAAGTCCGCCGGGTCGCGCGTCACGAACGGCGATGCCGGCTCGTACTCGGCGGCGCTCGACCGCGGCAACGAGGAGGGCGAGGGCGTGCGCATCGGCATCACACGGGTGCAGCACGGACTCGGCACCACGCGCTACATACCGCGGGAATTCTTCGATACCAACGAGTACCGGCTCATCATGGCGCTCGCGGAGAAGCTCGAGGGGCTGCTTGACGAGGGCGCTTATGTGAAGCGCGGCGACAAGGAGCAGCCGGTCGCCGCGTTCGCCGAAGCGATCCGCTGGCTGATGGAAGAAGCACGCCGCGGCCAGTCCATCCAGCGTTACAAAGGGCTCGGCGAGATGAACCCGGACCAGCTCTGGGAAACCACCGTCAACCCGGAAACGCGGCGCCTCATGCAGGTCAAAATCGAGGACGGCGTGAAGGCCGACGAGATATTCACCACGCTGATGGGCGACCAGGTGGAACCGCGCCGCGAATTCATCGAGCGCAATGCGCTGACGGTATCGAACCTCGACATTTGACGACGCTCGACCGACTTCGTCCATGAGCATTGTCCATGAGCACTCGTCCATGACCGGCGGCCCATGACCGATCGTCGCAGGCTCGTCCACACGGTCGTCCTGTTCGTGCTGCCGCTCTTTGCAGCGGGGTTCGGCTGGCCGTTGTGGGCGGCGATCATCGCCGTTCTGCTGATGCTCCTGTGGCGCTGGCTCATCGCGCTCTCGGGCTTCGCCTGGCCGGAAAAACAGCCGCCCCTCGTGCTCGACAGCATCTCGGCCAGCCATTTCGTCGAGAAAGTGCGCTGGAACCTGGACGTGGCCGGCATCGAGTACGTCGAGAAGCCGGCCGGAGGTACGCTGGGCGCGTACTTCGGCGGCCGCACCGTGCCGCGGCTGCGCATCCGCACCGGCCATGCACGCTCCGAGATCGGCAACTCGCCGGAAATCCTGCGCTACCTCTGGGGCGCCTGGGGCGCACAGCTCGGTGAGCGCGGACGGCACCTCGAACCGACACCCGAGCGCCTGGAACTGGAGGCGCGGCTCGATCGCTACGGGGTCAACCTGCAGGTGTGGATCTATCACCACCTGCTCGAGGATCGTGACCTGACGCTGCGCGCCTGGGGCGCCGGAAACCCGGACGTGCCCTTGTGGCAGCGGCTGCTGCTCCGGCCGCTGTACCCGCTGCTCGCCTGGCTCATCCGCAAGAGCTTTCGCATCACGCCCCGGAGCTACGAGAAGGCCTGCGGGCACATCGAGACCTTGCTCGCCGAGATGAATGCGACGCTGGGCGACGGACGCGCATCTATACTCGGTGGTGACCGGCTGAACTACACGGACTACGAGTTCGCGGCAATGACCGGCCTGTGGCTGCAGCCCCGCAATTACGGCGGTGGCCGCGCCGACAAGGTCCGGATCGAGCGCAGCCAGGCCACGAGTCCGATGCGTGCTGACATCGAACGCTGGATCGAGGACTATCCCGTCGCGGTGGCCTGGGTGCAGCGACTGTACGCGGAGGAAAGACCATGCAGACGAGAGAATTCATGACGGCGCGGCGCACGCTCGCTCGCAGAGCCGCCGTCACGGCCATCTTCGTTGCCGTTGCCGTTTCGGGTGGCTGCGGCCTGAACCCCTTCCAGGAGGAGGAGAACGAAGCAGTGCTCGACTTCATCCATGCGAACGAGCTCGCGGAAGTCGGCCAGTTCCGCTATTTCCAGCAGTTCAGTTACGTGTACGTGAGCGACTCCTTCGTCACGGTGCCGACCTACTCCGGCGATTACCTGGTCGAGTTCGCCCACTCGTGCCCGGAACTCCGGCAGCTGCGTGTCACGCCCGACATGATGGACCAGCGGCACGACAACCGGACGATCCGCGCGCGTTTCGACACCATCCGCGGGTGCCGGATCGGCAAGATCTACGAGATCAGCGAGGTCCAGGCCGCGGAACTCGAAGCACTGGGCGACGCGCCGGGAGACGACCTTTATATCGACGAGGACGAGGCCCGGCCGGAACCCGAGGCCGGGGGAGAACCCGGGCCCAAGGCCGAGGGAGAGGCCGACGACGAATCCTAGGCAGGCGCCGGTATCGCCCAGGATTAGGGCACCGGAACCGCTGCGGCCCGGCAGGGTCTTAGCCGGTCTGGAGCACAGGCGGCAGAATGCCGCGAACTGAAAGAGGAACACGAGTGAAGAACTACCTGGTGGGCGCCCTGGCGCTCTGCATGCTGGCCGCCTGCGGCCGGAACGACGAGCCGGCGCCGACAGGCGACGCCGGTGAGGCCCCCGCTGAGACGAAACTCGTCTCCGGCCTCGAACTCGAGAACATGGACAAGAGCGTCGATCCGGGCGACGACTTCTTCATGTACATGAACGGTGCCTGGCTCGACAAGACGGAAATCCCGGCGGACAAGGCCAGCTACGGCGGCTTCGTCATCCTGAACGACGAAGCGCAGGAACACGTGCGCCAGATCATCGACGAGTCCGCGACGGGCGATTTCCCCGACGGCAGCGACGAGCAGATGGTGGGCGACCTGTATCGCTCGTACATGGACTGGGACGCGCGTAACGCGCGCGGTCTCGAACCGCTCGCGCCGGAACTCGAGCGGATCGCCAGCATCGACAGCCATGACGCGCTGGCCGTGTATTTCGCGGAGGCCGTGAAGCGCGGCCTCGATGCGCCGATCGGGCTCACGCAGTTCGCGGACCTCAAGCGCCCGACGCACTACGGCATCTATGCGTTCCAGAGCGGGCTCGGGCTGCCGGATCGCGAGTTCTACTTCAACACCGATACGAAGTCGGTGGAGATCCGCGACAAGTATGTCGAGCACATCGGCAGGATGTTCGAGCTGGCCGGCCTGCCTGACGGCGCGGCCGCGGCCGATACCATCATGAAGCTCGAGACGCGGCTCGCGGCCGAGAACATGAAGAAGGAGGACACCCGCAACTGGGCCGCAAACTACAACAAGGTGCCGTTCGACGAACTCCCGGAGCTCATGCCGAAGTTCAACTGGGACGGCTGGATCGAGGCGGCCGAGATCGACACGGAGCAGAACCAGGGCCTCATCGTGGTGACGACGGATTACGTCAAGGCGCTGGATGAGATCGTAGCGGACACGAGCCTCGACACGTGGAAGACGTATTTCACCTGGGTGGCACTCAGCAATCGCGCTCAGATGCTCAACGAGGCGCTCGACAAGCAGAACTTCGCATTCTACGGCACGGTACTCTCCGGCACGGAGGAACAGCAGCCGATGTGGCGGCGCGCAGTGAATACCGTCAACGGCACGCTCGGCGAAGTGGTCGGCCGGGTCTACGTCGAGAAGTACTTCCCGCCGGAAGCGAAAGAGCGCATGGACGAGCTCGTCGGCAACCTCATCAAGGCGTATGAGAAGAGCATTTCCGAACTCGACTGGATGACGGATGAGACGAAGGCGCAGGCACTCGACAAGTTGTCGAAGTTCAAGCCGAAAATCGGCTATCCGGACGTGTGGCGCGAGTACGACTTCGACGTCGCGGCGGATGACCTGTACGGCAACCTCGAGCGCGCGATAACGGCCGAATACGAGCGCGAAGCGAATCGCCAGGGAGGCGAAGTGGACCGGAACGAATGGGGCATGACGCCGCAGACCGTGAACGCCTACTACAACCCGCCGCTGAACGAGATCGTGTTCCCGGCGGCGATCCTGCAGCCGCCGTTCTTCAACCTCGAAGCCGACGACGCGGTGAACTACGGTGCGATCGGCGCCGTGATCGGCCACGAGATCGGCCACGGTTTCGACGATACCGGCAGCACTTTCGACGGCGACGGCGTGCTCCGGAACTGGTGGACGGACGAGGACCGCGAGGAGTTCGAGCGGCGCACGAAAAAGCTCGTCGAGCAGTACGCCGGGTTCCAGGCCTTCGACGACCTGCACGTAAACGGCGAATACACGCTCGGGGAGAACATCGGCGACCTCGGCGGTATCAGCATCGGACTGCTCGCCTACAAGATGTCGCTCAACGGCGAGGAGCCCCCGGTGATCGACGGCTTCACCGGCGTGCAGCGCGTGTTTTTGGGCTACGCGCAGGTGTGGCGTAACAAGTACCGCGACGAGGCGCTCCGGAACCTGATCCAGACGAACCCGCATGCGCCGGCCATGTTCCGCGCGAACGGCGCCGTGCGCAACGTGCCGGAGTGGTACGAGGCTTTCAACGTGACGCCGGACGACGACCTCTACCTGCCGCCGGAGGAGCGCGTGAAGATCTGGTAGATCGGAAACACATACCGACGGGAAAGGGCGCCGAGATGGCGCCCTTTTTTCGATGCGGATGATCGATTCGAGCACCGGCTTCGCCGTCCCGGCGCATCGATCTTCGGGGGTTGCACCGTCTCCGGCTGCGACGTAACCTGACTCTGCGCTATCGGGAGCTGGTGCATCGGCCGGGCGAAGTCCGATCGGTCCGGGCCCTAAACCAATAAGAACAGGTTATGGTCATGCCTCCCACCCGTATGCATCGCTACCCGGGCAGCACACCTGCCCCTCGCGACTCCGCCACATCCTCACGGCGCTGTCTGCACAGGCGCTATTCACTCGCAGTGCTGGGCGCCGTCCTTCTGGCAGTATCCAACTTCGCCGCCGCCGCCGGCCTCGTGGGCGATTTCGTGTGGCGTGACGTCGACGGAAACGGCATCCAGGACGACGGCGAAACCGGTTGGGAAGGCGTAACAGTCTCGCTGCTCGACTGCAACGGCCCCGTGATCGCGGCGACGTCGACCGACAGCTCGGGGCACTATTCCTTCGCGGGTTTGCCGGCCGGCCGGTACCAGGTGGAGGTTGCCCTCCCTGCCGGAGCGACATTCAGCCCGAAGGCTGCCGGCAGCGACGATAGCCGGAACAGCGACGTGCGGCCGGATCTCGGCACGACCTGGTGCACGCGCATCACGTCAGCGGGCGAACAGCGCACGACGCTCGATGCAGGCCTCGTGCCCGACGGCGGCTCGGGCAATGGCGGTTCCATCGGCGACTTCGTCTGGCGGGACGGCGACGGTGACGGTATCCAGGATGCCGGCGAGGACGGCTGGCCCGGTGTGACGGTATCGCTGCTCGCGTGCAGCAGTCATCCCGTGCTGGATCCGCTGCTTGCGACGACCACGACCGATAGCGCAGGTACGTATAGCTTCGAGGGTCTGCAGCCCGGCAGGTATCGCGTAAAAGTCGAGCCTCCCGCCGGCACGACCTTCAGTCCGCAGGGCATGGGCGCCGACACCGGTCGCAACAGCGACGTGCGGGGTTCCCTCAACGGAACGACGTGGTGCGCGACCATCACGTCCGCCGGCGAGCAGAGCAGTACGCTGGACGCAGGCCTGGTGCCGGCCTCGCCCGACACACGCGGCACGGGATCAATCGGCGACTTCGTATGGCGGGACACCGACGGCGATGGTATCCAGGACCCCGAGGAAAGCGGCTGGCCGGACGTCACGGTGGCCCTGTACGAGTGCGGGGGCGGCCCCCCGGCAGGCAGCCTGTGGACGGACGCTGCGGGCAATTACCGTTTCGACGGGTTGCCTCCCGGCAACTACGAGGTGCGCGTGACGCTGCCGGCAGGTGCGGCATTCAGTCCGCAAGGCGCGGGCAATGACTCGAGCCGCAACAGCGACGTCCGTTCCGATCTCGGCCGCACCTGGTGCACGACCATCACCTCCGCCGGCGAGCAGCGCACGACCCTCGACGCCGGGCTCGTCCCGGAAGACGGCGAGCCCGGTGGCGACGGCGGCTCGGTCGGCGATTTCGTATGGCGGGACAGCAACGGTAACGGCCGGCAGGACGACGGCGAACCGGGCTGGCCCGACGTGCTGGTCGGGCTGCACGACTGTGACGGTTCCTCGGTGATCGCTACCCAACTCACGGACGCCGACGGCATTTACCGATTCGAGGGCCTGCCGTCCGGGCGCTACGCAACGGAAGTGGTCGTTCCCGAAGCGGCAACCCTGAGCACCGACCTGGTGGGCGCCGAACCGGACCGGAACACTGACGTCGATCTTGCCACGCGTATGACATGGTGCGCGTCCATCACGGATGTGGGCGAGGATCGCTCCTCTCTCGACGTGGGGCTCGTGCCCGACAGCAATCCGGGCGGGCCGGAACCAGGGACCAGTTCCCTCGGCGACTTCGTCTGGCACGACGTTGACGGCGACGGCGTGCAGGAGGCGGGCGAGCCGGGCCTCGCGGGCGTGGAAATCAAGTTGCGTGCCTGCAGAGGGGGCACTTATCTGCAGACGACGTATTCCGACGGCAGCGGCCGGTACAGGTTCGACAATCTCGCCGTCGGGTCTTACCTGGTCCAGTTCGTCATACCGGCGGGCATGAGGCCGTCACCAGAGGACCAGGCGACTGAGGGGCAGGACAGCGACGTGAATCTTCTCGGGCAGACCGGTTGCAACCGGCCCCGCGACGGCGAGCACCGTGGCGGAGTGGATGCCGGGTTCCATTGACCGGGCGCCCTTTTCTTTTTCAGTCCTCGAGCCGGTCGGCCGCGAACTTGTCGCCGAAGAAATCGCCCTCGTTCCACGCGGGCCGCCCAGGTGCCTCCGCTACCTCGTAACCGATGCGCGCGTTCGCGCGCGCGAAGCGCACCGCGGATTCCCAGTCCACCGGCAAAGACAGGTCGTCCGAAGGGCGGTGATAGTGGTTCCTGAGGAAATCCTGGAACAGCCGGACACCCTCGGCATCCGGGTTCGCGGAGCCGAAGCCAGGCACCAGGAAGATCGACGGCACGCCCTGCCGCACGAACGAATACTGGTCGCTCCGGATGAAGATCACTTCCTCGGGCATCGGGTCGGGCGTCACGGTGAAGCCTTCGGCGGCCGCCGCCGACTCGACCGGCCCGATCAGCGACGAATGCTCGGCGCCGAAAGCGATGATGTCCGCGACGGGCACCAGGAACAGGGGCATGTCGAGGTTCACGTTGGCCACGACGGACTCCATAGGTACGGTCGGGTAGTTCGCGTAGTAGT
The DNA here is from genome assembly GCA_036276805.1 of Woeseiaceae bacterium. Classification (GTDB taxonomy): domain Bacteria; phylum Pseudomonadota; class Gammaproteobacteria; order Steroidobacterales; family Woeseiaceae; genus UBA1847. Next base: position 12,683 of record DASUOE010000211.1, read on the forward strand.
CCGAACCCAGGAGCCCCTTTTCTTCAGCGGTCAGCGCAATGAACATCACGGATCGCGGCGGCGGGCTGGCGGCGAAAACCCGGGCGGTCTCGACCAACAGCGCCACGCCCATGGCGTTGTCGTACGCGCCGTTGTAAATCTCGTCGCCCGCAACCGGCACACCGCGGCCGAGGCCGTCGAGGTGCGCCGTGTAGACGACGTACTCGTCGGCAAGCGCAGGGTCGGTGCCGCGCACGATGCCGATGACGTTGGGGCTCGCGATTTCCTCGTGCGTCGTCCGGCGCGTCAACGACACCTCGAATCCCAGCGGTACGGACGCCACGCGCGCGGCCTCCGTGGCATCAAGGACTTCCTCGTAACTGACCGGCGTGCCGGAGAGAAACTGCTCCGCAGCCGTCGGGCTCAAGACCACCGCGCCCTCGAGTTCCGCGTGGTAGCCATCGGCGTTCCCGTCGTCGGCGAGCCAGGTCATGCCCGGCTTGGTGCCGGCGGAGGCCTCGACGCGTTCCCACGGCTGCGACGCTTCGGCGTGGCGCGAGCGCAGCGCGACGACGCCCACGGCGCCGCGGCGCACGGCCTCCGCTTTCTTGACCCGCGACGAAGAGTAATAGGCGCGTTCGTTGTGCGGAAACACCGGCGGAGCGTTGTCGACGATCGCGACGATCCTGCCGTCGACGTTGATGCCTTCGTAATCGGAGTAGCCGAGTTCCGGTGCATGCACGCCGAAGCCGGCGTACACCACCTCTGCGCGCACCGACGTCTCGGCGCGGACCTCGTCGCCCGCGACGACGAAATCACGCGGATACCGGTAACTGCGGTCGCCGCCGTCGCGATGTGCGACGAGCGCTACGCCGTCCGCGTCAACGCGATAGGATTGCAGCGGGACTGGCTGGTACCAGCCGTCCTCGCCGCCTGGTTGGAGTCCGTACTCGCTCAGGCGGGCGGCGACATACTCCGCCGCCGCACTATAGCCGGGCGTGCCGGTAAACCTGCCGTCGCGGGCGTCGTCGGCGAGATACTCGTAATGCCGGCGCAGCGCATCGGCCCCGACGGTCGCGAGCGCCGATTTCAGCATCGATCCGGGCGTCGACGCATTCGCCGGCTCCGCCTCTTCCCGCCCGCACGCGGTGAGCACGACGCCGAGCAGCAGCGCCGCTGACAGTGTCTTCCTGATCACGTTTGCGTTTCCTTCCCCTGGTAACAGGTGCTGATCTCGCGCATCCTGGCTTCGATCCAGTCCTGCAAGATGACGTTGATGTCCCGCGGCTCGCGGCCGGCCGGGTCGATGGGCGGCCCGATGACAAAACGCACCGTGCCGGGCCGCTTGATGAACGAGCGGCGCCGCCAGACATCGCCGGCATTATGCGCGACCGGTACGATCAGCGCGCCGGCCTCGCAGGCCAGAGCCGCCCCGCTGATGCCGTATTTCCGCGTCTGTCCCGGCGCCATGCGCGTCCCCTCCGGGAAGATTGTGACCCAGATGCCCTGCCGGAGTTTCTCCGTGCCTTTGGCGATCACCTGCTTGACGGCCGTGCCGCGCGAGGCGCGATCGATCGCGATCGGGTGCAGAGCGAGGCCGATGGCCCAGCCGAAAAACGGCGCCCAGAGGATCTCGCGCTTGACCACCCAGGTCGCCTGAGGAAAAAAGGTCACCTGCCACAGCGTTTCGAGCGTGGAAGTATGCTTGATCATCACGACGGACGGGCGGTCCGGGACGTGTTCGGCGCCCTCGACCACGATGCGGATGCCGCAGAAGAACCGGGAAGCCCAGAGGGCGAGGCGGCACCACGTCGTGCAAAGGAACCAGTTGAAGCGGTACGGCGCCCAGAAGCACAGCAGTATGACGGTCGCAAAGAGGACGACGGAGCCGAACCCGAAAACGTTCAACGCAAGCGAGCGTAACAGGAGCATGGTGGCGGACCCCGATGAATCCCGAACGAAAACTAGCGCCCGCGGATGAGCGCGTCCGCCGCGGCGGCGAGATCGTCGTAGACTTCGACGCCCGCCAGGTCTTCAGGCAGCCGCGTCTCGGCCTGGGCGCCGTTCCCGGTGCGCACGAGCAGCGGCCGCGCGCCGGTCGCGGCGGCCGCCTCGAGGTCGCGCAGCGAATCGCCGACGACCGGCACGCCCGTGAGGGACAGGTCATAGTGCCGCGCCAGCATGTTGAGCAGCCCGGGCCGCGGTTTCCGGCAGTCGCAGCCGTCGTCGGGGCCGTGCGGGCAGAAGACGATCATGTCCACGGCGCCGCCCGCCTCACGGACCAGCGTGTTGAGCTTCTCGTGAATCGCGTCGAGCGCCCGCTCGTCGTACAGGCCGCGCGCCAGGCCCGACTGGTTCGAGGCCACGGCAACCGTGAATCCGGCGCGAGTGAGGCGGCCGATGGCCTCGATGCTGCCCGCGATCGGCACCCATTCCTCTGCGGACTTCACGTACTCGCGCGAGTCGCGGTTGATGACGCCGTCCCGATCGAGGATCACCAGGGATACGGGGACCCTGCGGTTCATGATCCTGGTGCCCTCTCTTCGATCGCGAGCCGCGAGATGTCGGCGACCCGCAGGAACAGGTTGCGCACGCTGGCGAGCAGCTCCAGCCGGCTGGCCCGGACTCGTTCGTCGTCCGCCATGACGAGCACGTCGTCGAAGAAACGGTCGATCGGCGTGCGCAGTGCCGCGAGCTGTTTCAGCGCCGCCGTGTAGTCGCGGCGCTCGAGGAGCGGCTGTACGGCCAGGGCCGCCCTGGCGAGCGCGTCGCCGAGTTCGGCCTCCGCCGGTTCGCCCGCGGGCGCCGGGCGTACCGTGCCGCCACCATAGCGAATGCCGTCGTCGTCGGCCTTGCGCAATATGTTCGCAATCCGCTTGTTCGCGGCGGCGAGGCTCGCCGCTTCCTCCATGCCGACGAACGACTGGACCGCGCCGAGCCGCGCCGCGAAGTCCACGAGCGAGACCGGCTCGCGGGCGAGGACCGCATCGAAGGTCTCCGTGGCGAGCGCCGGATCGCCGTCGAGGAAGTAGCGCCGCAGGCGGTCGGTGACGAAGGCATAGAGTTCCGCCGTGACAACCGCGGTATCCCCTCCTGACGCTTGCAGCGGGGGCTGCGCGGCCGCCGCAAGGGCAAGCGCGGCCTTGAGGTCGATGTCGAGACCGCCCTCGACCTGCAGCCGGACGACGCCGAGCGCCGCCCGGCGCAGCGCAAACGGGTCGCGGTTGCCGGTCGGCTTCCTGCCCAGGGCGAACGCGCCGGCCATCGTGTCGAGCTTGTCCGCCATTGCGAGCAGGCGTCCGTCGATGCTTTCCGGCAATGCATCGCCGGCGAACCTCGGGCGGTAGTGGTCACCGATGGCTTTTGCCACCGCCGCGTCCTCGCCGTCCGCCAGCGCGTAGTAACGGCCCATGACGCCCTGCAGTTCCGGGAACTCGCCGACCATGCCCGTGAGCAGGTCGCATTTCGCGAGTCGCCCCGCGCGTTCCACGGTCGCCGGGGGCACGCCCTGGTCCGCGGCGAGCGCCGCGGCGAGTGTCGCGACGCGCAGCGACTTGTCGTGGACGCTGCCGAGCCCCTTTTGGTAGACCACGCCGGCGAGCGCTTCGGTACGGTCGGCGAGCGGCCTCTGCCGGTCGGTGTCCCAGAAAAAAGCGGCATCGGCGAGCCGCGGGCGGATGACGCGTTCATTGCCGTCCCGCACGCGTTCCGGTGCGCTGCTCTCGATGTTCGCGACGGTGACGAAGCGCGGCAAAAGACGGCCGTCGGCGCCGGCCAGCGGGAAGTAGCGCTGGTGCCCGGTCAGCGTGGACACGATGACTTCACGCGGCAGCTCGAGAAACCTCTCGTCGAATGCGCCGACCAGCGGCACGGGCCATTCCACCAGCGCCGCGACCTCGTCGTACAGTGCGTCGCCGTCGACGATCGCACCGCCGGCGGCCGCGGCGGCGGCCGCGACGCCCTCCTCCACCAGGCGGCGCCGGCGGTCGAAGTCCGCGATGACGCGTCCGTCGCGCTCGAGCGTGTCGAGGTAGTCCGCCGGGGTCGCGATGTCGAGCGGTCTGTCGGCGTGAAAGCGATGCCCGCGCGTCGCCCGGCCGGCCGCGATGCCCTTGAGCTCGCCCTCGACGATGCGCTCGCCGTGCAGCATGACGACCCAGTGCACGGGCCGAACGAACTCCGCGTCGCCCGCCCCCCAGCGCATCCGCCTGGGTATCGGCAGCGCCGCGAGGGCGCGGTCCACCAGAACGGGCAGGAGTTCCGAGGCGCGGATGCCCTTTTCGGTCACCGAGCAGGACAGCCACGCGCCCTTGTCGCTCTCGATGCGGCCGAGGGCGCCGACCTCGACGCCGCATTTGCCGGCGAACGCGAGGGCGGGCGGCTTCGGCTGGCCGTCCGCGTCGAACGCCACGCTCACCGGCGGGCCTTTCTGTTCGACGACGCGGTCATCCTGCGCGGTCGCGAGCGCATCGATGCGCACCGCGAGCCGACGCGGGCTTGCGTAGGCGTGCACGGCTCCGTGCCCGAGCCGGGCATCGTCGACCTCGCGCGCAAGATTCGCGGCGAAGGCTTCCATGAGCTCCCGCAATGCCTTCGGCGGCAGTTCCTCCGTGCCGATCTCGACTAAGAAATCGCGCGCCGTCGCCGCGGCGTTCACCCGCGTGCTCCCGCCGCGCGCACGGATGCCAGCATGGGGAAGCCCAGGGCCTCGCGGCTCGCGTAATACGCCTCGGCGATGGCGCGCGCCATCGTTCGCACCCGCAGGATGTAACGCTGTCGCTCGCTGACCGAGATGGCCTGGCGTGCGTCGAGCAGATTGAAAATGTGCGATGCCTCGAGCATGCGCTCGTAAGCCGGGAGCGCGAGACCAGCCCCGATCAGGCGCCGGACCTCGTGCTCGGAGTGCTCGAACCCCCGGAAGAGCGCGTCGACATCCGCCGTCTTGAAATTGTAAGTCGACTGTTCGACCTCGTTCTGGTGATAGACATCACCGTAGGTGATGCGGCCGAGCGGGCCGTCGGTCCAGACGATATCGAAGATGCTCCCGACGTCCTGCAGGTACATCGCCAGGCGCTCGAGCCCGTAGGTGATCTCGCCCGTCACCGGGCGGCACTCGAGGCCGCCGACCTGCTGGAAGTACGTGAACTGCGTGATCTCCATCCCGTTCAGCCACACTTCCCAGCCGAGCCCCCAGGCGCCGAGCGTGGGCGATTCCCAGTTGTCCTCGACGAAGCGAATGTCGTGAACCAGCGGGTCGATGCCGATGGCCCGGAGGGAGTGGAGGTATAGGTCCTGGATGTCGTCCGGAGACGGCTTGATGACCACCTGGTACTGGTAGTAGTGCTGGAGGCGGAACGGGTTGTCCCCGTAGCGCCCGTCCGTCGGGCGCCGCGACGGCTGAACGTACGCGGCGCTCCACGGTTCCGGGCCCACCGCCCGCAGGAACGTCGCCGGGTGGAAGGTGCCGGCGCCCATTTCCTTGTCGTAAGGCTGCAGGATGACGCAGCCCTCCGCCGCCCAGTATTCCTGCAGGCGGAGTATCAGGTCCTGGAAGCTGAAGGGCACCGGCGGCGCAGCGTCGCTCGTCATCGCGGGAAGTCTACAGGCTCGTCTGCAAAAAGCCGCGGATTATAGCGGCGGCGGGACGGCGACAAAACACAGGGCCTTGGGCCTCCGCCGCCCGGTGGTGCAACGGACGGCTGTTTGCACTATGCTGGTGCACGTCCTCGGTATTTTGCACTTGCGTGGTGCATGCCGGATGCTGCCTGGAATATGAAATACTTCAATTTCAAGGACTTGCCTTTAGCACCAATTTGGCACAGAACCTGCACTTCCCGGCTGCTTGAGGCCCGCGTCCAGGCAGGCCCGGATTTCACGAACTGCAATCGGAGGAGAATCACATGAAGCCCGCAGAGGTACTGGCCCTCATCAAGGAAAAGGAAGTCAGGTTCGTCGACTTCCGTTTCACGGACACGAAAGGCAAGGAACAGCATGTAAGCGTGCCCGCGCGCACCGTGGACGAAGACGTGTTCGAGGACGGGAAGATGTTCGACGGCTCGTCCATTGCGGGCTGGAAGGGCATCAACGAGTCCGACATGATCCTGATGCCGGACCCGTCGACGGCCGTCATCGATCTCTTCTCCGAAGAGACCACCCTGAACCTCCGCTGCAACGTCGTCGAGCCGTCCACCATGCAGGGCTACGATCGCTGCCCGCGCTCCCTGGCCGAGCGCGCCGAGGCTTACCTCAAGTCCACCGGCATCGCGGACACCGCCTACTTCGGACCCGAGAACGAATTCTTCGTTTTCGACAACGTCTCATGGGACGACTCGATGAACGGTGCGTTCTACAAGGTCGATTCCGACGAAGGCGCCTGGAATCGCGGCCGCTCGAGCGAGGATGCGAACACCGGACACCGCCCGACGGTCAAGGGCGGGTATTTCCCCGTGCCGCCGGTCGACTCGCTGCACGACCTGCGCTCGGCCATGTGCCTCGCGCTCGATGACATGGGCGTCGAGACGGAAGTGCATCACCACGAAGTCGCGACGGCAGGACAGTGCGAGATCGGCGCAAAGTTCAATACGCTCGTGAAGAAGGCGGACGAAGTCCAGATTCTGAAGTACGTGATTCACAACGTCGCCCACGCCTACGGCAAGACCGCGACGTTCATGCCGAAACCGCTCGTGAACGACAACGGCAACGGCATGCACGTACACCAGTCCCTGGCGAAGGGCGGCAAGAATCTCTTCACCGGCGACCAGTACGGGGGCCTGAGCGAAACCGCGCTCTATTACATCGGGGGCATCATCAAGCATGCGAAGGCGCTGAACGCGTTCACGAATCCGGCGACGAACAGTTACAAGCGACTCGTACCGGGCTTCGAGGCCCCGACGATCCTCGCCTACTCCGCCCGCAACCGTTCGGCGTCGATCCGGATCCCGTATGTGTCGAACCCGAAGTCGCGCCGCATCGAAGTCCGCTTCCCGGACTCGATGGCGAACCCATACCTCGCCTTCGCCGCGATGCTGATGGCGGGCCTCGACGGCATCGAGAACAAGATCCACCCGGGCGACGCGATGGACAAGGACCTGTACGACCTGCCGCCGGAAGAGGAAAAGAAGCTGCAGCTCGTCGCGTTCTCGCTCGAGGAGGCGTTGAACAACCTCGACAGGAACAGGGCGTTCCTGAAAAAGGGCGACGTCTTCACCGACGACCTTATCGACGCCTACATCGACGTCAAGATGCAGAACGTCACGCGGCTGCGCATGACCACCCATCCGGTGGAATTCGACATGTATTACAGCCTCTGAGTCACAAAACTGTGAACTGGGCGGCATTTTTCGCCGCCCGGTTCACTGGTTTGGACGGGTTGACCGTTGATATGCTAAGCGCATGGACAAACGCCCGATTTCCCTCGTCGCGGTGCTGCTTGCGGCAGGCTCTGTCGCGGGCGACGCTCGCGCCGAGGCTTATCGCTGGGTCGACAGCGAAGGAATCGTCCATTACTCCGACCGGCCGGAGCCCGGCGCCGAGGAGATCGTGCTCCCCGAAGCCAACACGACGTCCGTTCGGCGCGTCACGCCGCGGACCAGGACAGCCACGAACACCGAAAGCACCCAGCCGACCGACTTCACGAAGTACGAGAGCATCGAGGTCACCAGCCCCGCGGCCGAAGAAACGCTATGGAACATCGAGGGCGTCCTGACGGTTTCGCTGGCCCTGAACCCGGCGCTGCAGCCGGGGCACCAGGTGCGGGTGTACTTCGACGGCAATCCGCGCATGGTAGAGGGCACGAGCTTCCAGCTCGAGGAAGTCTGGCGCGGCGTGCACAACATCCAGGCGGAAGTGCTGGACCAGGCGGGCAAGCTCATGATCCGCAGCCAGCCGACCCGCTTCTACGTGCAGCAGAACACGGTGAATTTCTAGGCGCCGCGGACCGTTCCGGCGCCGGCCGCGGCGCATCCCGCGGCGGCGGCGGAATCTTCGACCGGGATGCCCGAAACATACTCGAAAGCCTGAGCTCGGCGGTCATCCTGCTCGACCGGGCATTGCTCATCGTCGCGCTCAACCCGGCCGCCGAAAACCTCCTGGGCGTCAGCGAGAAGCGCGCCGCCGGCGAACCGCTTCTGAAACTCGTTGGCGACGACGCCGATTTCGCGGACATCCTGAACCGCGTTATCGCAACCGGCGACCACTACGCGAGCGAGCTGGCGCTGCCGAACACGGAGGTGCACGCCGAGGAGCGTCTCATCGACTGCCGGGTGTCGCCGATTTCATCCGGCGCCGCCGCGGTGCTCGTCGAGATGACGGACGTCACGCGCCGCGCGAAGATTTCCCGGGAGAATGCACTCCTGATCCAGCACGGCGCCGGGCGGCAAATGATCCGGCAGCTCGCGCACGAGATAAAGAATCCCCTGGGCGGCATCCGCGGCGCGGCCCAGCTGCTCGGCAAACAGCTCGAATCCGCAGAGCTCCGCGAGTACACCGACGTCGTCATCAGCGAAACCGACCGGCTGGCCGGCCTCGTCGATACGCTCTTAGGTCCGGGCGGGCCCCCGCGCAAGGCGCCCGAGAACGTCCATGAGCTCCTGGAGTATGTCGTCCGCATCGTCAGCGCGGCGGAACACCGGGCGCTCACCCTGCGCCGCGACTACGATCCCGGACTGCCGGAGATCCGCCTCGACCGCGACCAGATCGTCCAGGCGCTGCTCAACATCGTGCAGAACGCCATCGCGGCGCTCGAGGGCCACGGCACGATCGTCCTGCGCACCCGGGCGACGACGAACTTCACGATCGGGGACACCCGCCACCGCGTCATCGCGAGCATCGAGATCGAGGACGACGGCCCGGGCATCCCGCGCGACCTGCAGGACTCGATTTTCTACCCGCTGGTGACGAGCCGCCCGGAGGGCACCGGGCTCGGCCTGCCGGCGGCCCAGGAACTCATCAGCCGACATGGAGGCCTCATTGAATTCGACAGCCGCCCCGGGCGAACGGTCTTCGCGATCCGCCTTCCCATCGAGCAACTGGAAATCGAGGCCCATGAGCGCCGCTGAACCCGAGGTCTGGGTCGTCGACGACGACCAGTCCGTCCGCTGGGTGCTGGAGAAGGCGCTCCGCCAGGCCGGCCTCGGTTCGCGGACCTTCGAGCGCGCCGAGCACCTGCTCGAGGCGATCGGCCATGGCAGGCCGGACGTGCTCATAACCGACGTCCGCATGCCCGGCATGAGCGGCCTCGCCCTGCTCGACCGGGTGCGCGAAAGCTGCCCCGACCTGCCGGTCATCGTCATCACGGCGCACTCCGACCTCGAAAACGCCGTCGCGGCCTACAAGGGCGGCGCGTTCGAATACCTGCCAAAGCCATTCGACATCGACGAGGCCATCGAGCTCGTGCGCAAGGCCGCGCGTACGAAAAGCGAAGACGGCGAGCGCGGCCTCCGCGAGGACGGGCATGGCATTCCCTCGCTCATCGGCCAGGCGCCCGCGATGCAGGAAGTGTTCCGTTCCATCGGCCGCCTTGCCGGGTCGAGCATGACCGTGCTCATCACCGGGGAGTCCGGCACCGGCAAGGAACTCGTCGCCCGCGCTCTTCACGAGCACAGCCCGCGCTCGAACAAGCCGTTCGTCGCACTCAACACGTCGGCGATCGCCGCCGAACTCCTCGAGTCCGAACTCTTCGGGCACGAGAAGGGCGCGTTCACCGGCGCAGACGCGCGCCGCATCGGCCGCTTCGAGCAGGCCAACGGCGGCACGCTGTTCTTGGATGAGATCGGCGACATGTCGCCGGCCCTGCAGACGCGCCTGTTGCGCGTGCTTGCCGAAAGCGAGTTCTACCGCGTAGGCGGCCAGACCTCGATCAAGGTCGACGTCCGCGTAATAGCGGCGACGAACCAGGACCTGGCTCGCGCCGTCAGGGAAGCGCGATTTCGCGAAGACCTCTTCCATCGCCTGAACGTGATCCGCATCAATACACCGCCCTTGCGGCAGCGGCGCGAGGACATTCCTCTGCTGCTCAAGCACTACTTTTCGGAAGCGGCGAAAGAACTCAACACACCGGCCAAGTCGATCGACAGCGAAGCCATGGACCTCCTGCGTAACTACGACTGGCCCGGCAACGTGCGGCAGGTCGTCAATGCGGCCCGGCGGCTCACGGTGACGGCGCCCGGCAGTGTCATCACGCGCGAGGACATCCCGGCAGACCTGGGCGGCGAGGAATCCGACGGCCGGGCGGAGAAGGACTGGACGCGCAGCCTGGCGGCCTGGGCGGAGACCCGCCTCGGCGAGGCCGATACGCCGCTCTTCGATACCGCGCTGCCGGAGTTCGAGAAGACGTTGATCCGGATCGCGATGGCGAGAACCAACGGCCATCGCCAGGCCGCCGCGAAACTCCTCGGCTGGGGCCGCAACACGCTGGCGCGCAAGATGAAGGCGCTGCACCTGGAATGACGGCTGGCCGGCGCCCCGTCACACCGCGAGTGTACCCACGAGGTCCTGCAGCGACGCGAAGCGATGAACCTCGAGGTACGAGGCTATCCCCGCATTGATCCTGCGGCAGACCAGCGGGTCGTAGAAGAGCGCGGTGCCGATGCCGACGGCCGATGCGCCCGCGATGATGAACTCCAGGGCATCCTCCGCGGTGCAGATACCGCCCTGGCCGATGATCGGAATGTCGTGCAGGCGCGCCACCTCGTAAACCTGCGCCACTTTGAGCAGGGCGATCGGCTTGATCGCCGGACCCGATAAGCCTCCCTGGCGATTGCCGATGACCGGTGCGCGCGTGTGGATGTTCACCGCCATGCCTGTCACGGTGTTGATCACCGCGAAACCGTCGGTGCCCGCCTCGATGCAGCGGCGCGCGTTTTCGCGGATGTCCGTCTGGTTGGGGGACAGCTTGGTGATGATCGGCTTCGACGTCAGCGCGCGACAGGCCGCTACCACGCGCGCGGACATGTCGGGGTCGTTGCCGAACTGCACGCCGCCCTCCTTCACATTCGGGCAGGAGATGTTGATCTCGATCGCGTCGATCGGCGAATCGTCGAAGCGCCGCGTCACCCGCTCGTATTCCTCGATCGTCGACCCGGACACGTTGGCGAAAAAGCGTGTTTCGCTGAAATCGAGGCCGGGGAGTATGTCGTCGACGACCCTATCGACCCCAGGGTTCTGCAGCCCGATGGCGTTCAGCATGCCCATCGGGGTTTCGTACACGCGGTGCGGCGGATTGCCGAGGCGCGCCTCGCCGGTCGTACCCTTGAGCACGACCGCCCCGACGTCCGCGTTGGAATAACCCTCGACCCGCGTGTACTCCTCGCCGAAGCCGACGCAGCCGGACAAGAGCACGATCGGCGAGCTCATCGGAATGCCGCAAAGTTCAGTGGCGAGCGGGGAACGGCGTTCGGCCGGCAGGGGGGCGTTCATGGGTCCGCGATTCTAGCAGCGTTCCCCGGCGGCCGGCGCGCCGCGGTACCATTCGCGGCCTCGATCCCGTGCGCGCCCTGCCCGACCATGTTTTCGATCGTCCTGTACCAGCCCGAGATACCGCCGAACACCGGCAACATCATCCGGCTGTGCGCCAACGCCGGCGCTGCCCTGCACCTGGTCCTGCCGCTCGGGTTCGAACTGGACGACGCGCGCCTGCGCCGCGCCGGGCTCGACTACCGGGAATATGCGGAGCTGCGGACGCACCCGTCGCTCGAGGCGTGCCTCGCGGCGCTCGACGGGCCGCGCGTGTTCGCGCTCAGCACTCGCGGGCAGACGCGTCACGACACACCGCGCTACCGCCAGGGCGACGCATTCCTGTTCGGGCCGGAGACGCGCGGCCTGCCGCAGGCCGTACTCGACGGCCTGCCCCCCGAGCGGAGGCTCCGGTTGCCCATGCGTCCCGGCAACCGGAGCCTCAATCTCTCGAACGCGGCGGCGGTGCTGCTCTACGAGGCCTGGCGGCAGCAGGATTTTGCCGGCGGTAACTGAACGTCAGCCAGGCTCGATATTGCTGTTCATCCGGAACAGGTTGCCGGGATCGAACTGCTTCTTGATCGCCTGCAGTCGCGGGTAATTGGGCCCGTAGTTGCGGGAGACCGAATCGGCGCCCTCGTAGTGGATGTTGTCGTAGTAGCCGCCGGTGTAGGACTCGAGTTCCGAAAACCACTCGCGCGCGCTCGCCATGGCGGACTCGTCGTCCTCCGGGCTCATCCAGCCGCCCGCGACCAGGATCATCGTCTCGGCATTCCGGTGCGGGAACGCCGTGTCGCTTTCCTTCACTTCCTTCACCGCGCCGCCCGCCGTGTGCGTGAAGAACGCAAGCCGCGGGTCGGGCCGGAAGGAATCGATGAGCTGGTTCACGAGATCCGGAGTGATCTTCTTCACCATGCCGTTCTTCGCATAGGAGCGAATGCCGTGAGCGAATGTCGCATCCTCCTGAGTCTGCATGACCATGTAGTCCTGCACCTTGATGGTGTCGTCCATAGGCGTGCCGAGCCGGCGGAGCGGTTCCAGCTCCTTCTCTCCGACGGCCGGGTCGCCCGCGTAGAGCGCCTCCATAGCGACGACGCTCACGCCGTCCGGCATCGTCATCATCGCCGGCCCGACGTACAGGTCCTTCGACAGGCTGTCGTACCATTCGCCGTAGAAGTTCAGCACGTCACGCGCCTGGTCGATCGGCCAGACGACCATGCCGGACAGTACGTTCCTGTCAAACGGGTGCAGCCGGTAATCGAATCTCGTGACGACGCCGAAATTGCCGCCGCCGCCGCGCAGTGCCCAGAACAGCTCCGGTTCCTGTTCGGCGCTCACGTAGCGCACCTGCCCGTCGGCGGTGACGATCTCCGCGCCGAGCAAGTTGTCGATGGTGAGGCCGTATTTCCGGTTGAGCCTGCCGAAGCCGCCGCCGAGCGTATAACCCCCGACGCCCGTGTGCGACACGACGCCGCCGGTCGTGACGAGTCCCTGCTCGAGCGACGCGGTGTCGAGGTGATTCAGCAGCGCCCCGCCGCCCGTCCGCGCCACGCGCCCCTCGCGGTCGACATCGACCGCCGTCAGCGCGGAGAGATCGATCATCAGGCCGCCCTCGACGGCCGATTTCCCGGGCCAGCTGTGGCCGCCGCCCTTGATCGCGAGGAGCAGGCTGTTGTCGCGGGCGAACTCGACCGCCTGCACCACGTCGGCAGTCCCGGCCGGCTGCACGATGAGCGCGGGATGCTTGTCGTGCATGCCATTCCAGATCCTGCGCGCGGTGTCGTAGCCGGCGTCGCTTTGCAGTAGCACGTTGCCGGACACTGCCTCGGTCAGTTCGTCGATGGCGGCCTTCTCGAGTTCTATCGCCGTGCCGTCCAGGGAAACGGCCGCAATGCCGGCTTCGGCTTTTTCCCGAGCACAGCTGAAGAGCACCGGAGTGCTCGCCGCGGCCATGCTGGCGGCCAGTGTCGTCCTGCAAAAGTGTCGTCTGTTCACCCGTATCTCCCCTTTTCGGTTGTTGCAACTTCGGTAAAGATAGACCAACGCACCGCCAATCGCAGCGCGTGACGCACCGACGGTTTCGCCGGCAACCAAACCGTTCAGCCGTGCTCCGGCCCGATCTGCCGGCGCATAAGCGTGCCGACGGCTTCCCGCGGTGCGACGCCTTCGTAAAGGATGCGGTACACCTGGTGACAGATCGGCATCTCGATTCCCAGTGTTCCGGCTACGTCGTGCACGGCCTTTGCGGCCTTGACGCCTTCGACGACCTGCCGGATCTCCGCCGCGGCTTCCTCGACCGTCTTGCCGCCTGCCAGTGCGAGTCCCATCCGCCGGTTGCGCGACTGGTCGTCGGTGCAGGTGAGGACCAGGTCACCCATGCCGGCGAGTCCCATGAAGGTTTCCTTTCGGGCGCCGAGCGCGACGCCGAGTCGTGTCATCTCGACGAGCCCGCGCGTAATGAGGGCGATGCGGGCGTTTGCCCCGAATCCCAGGCCGTCGGACATGCCCGCGCCGATAGCCAGCACGTTCTTGACGGCGCCGCCGACCTCCACCCCGATGATGTCGTCCGTCGTGTAGGCGCGAAAATTATCGCCGGAGAGACTCCTCGCCAGCGCTTCGGCGAAGCCGGCGTCGTTCGCGGCCACGGTCATCGCCGTCGGCAGGCCGGCGCCCACCTCGCGCGCGAACGTGGGGCCGGACAGCACGGCCATGGGGCGGTCCGCGCCCAGCACCTCGCGTGCGACCTGGTGCGGCAGCTTGCCGGTGGTCAGCTCGAAACCCTTGCTGGCCCAGCAGACGCGCGTGTCCGGTGCGAGGACCGGCCTGAGCGCCGTCAGCGTTTCGCGCAGCGCGTGGCTCGGCACCGCGAGCAGTACGTCCCGGGCGCCCGCGACGCTCTGGCCGAGATCGGTACAGGCCTCCAGGTTGTCGGAAAATCCGACGCCGGGCAGGTAGCGCGTGTTCATGCGCGCTTTCGCCATGGTTTCCATTTGCCCGGCGTCCCGCCCCCACAGGCGGACCTGGCGGCCGCTGCGGGCGAACTGCAGCGCCAGTGCGGTGCCCCAGGACCCGGCGCCGATGACCGCGACCGGGTCCGGCGGCGGGCCCGCCGCCGTCTCTCCCGGCGTGCCTGCAACCGCCGTCCTGATCAGTGAGTCTCCGCCGCCGCTTTCTCGGCGCGGGCCCGCTGTGCCTGCACCTGCTGCATGTAGAGCGCATCGAAATTGATGGGCTGCAGCATGAACTCGGGGAAACCGCCCTTCTGGATCATCGAGGCGATCGCTTCCCGGGCATACGGAAAGAGTATGTTCGGGCAGAAGCTGCCGATGATCGCGGACAGTTCCTCTTTCTCGTAGCCCCCGATATCGAACAGGCCGCCCTGGTGCAGCTCGGCCAGGAACAGCGTCTTGTCCGCCGACTTCTCCTTGGCCTCGACGGTCACCGTCAGCACGATCTCGTGCAGGTTGCCGTCGATCGCGGAATGCGCGCTGCGCAGGT
>DASUOE010000212.1:0-5491 GCA_036276805.1 Woeseiaceae bacterium
CGCCCCCCGGATCGCCTCGATCCGGCAGGTGATGCAGCCGCTCCTGCCGGTGAGCCCGCCGGCGGCGGCACGGTCGCTGCCGCCGCTCGAGATGTTCTATTCGCTGCAGGATCCCGGCTGCTGGGTGGCACTCGCGCGCACGGCCGCGATTGCGGATGCCTTCGGGGTCCAACTCAGCTTCCGGCCCGTGCTGCCCGTGACGATGCGTGGCCTGCGCGTCCCCTGGCGCATACGGCGCTACCGCCTGTTCGATGCGGACCGCGAGGCGCGCCGGCACGGCATGCCCTTCGGCCGGATGGCCGCGCCGCGCGTTGCCGGAGTCGAACGCCTGATGGCAGTCTGGCAATATGCCATCGACGAAAAGCGCGAGCGCGAGTTCCTGGCCTCGGCGGGCGAGGCCGTATGGAGCCGGGGTATCGACGTAAGCAGCGACCGGGGCCTGCGCAAAGTGACGGCGAAAGCCGGGCTGTTCTGGCCAGGCGTTGTTGCCGCGCTGGGGGACGCGTCGTGGCGCAGCATCGCGGACGCAAACAGCGAATCCTTGCAGGCGTCGGGGCTGTGGGACGTGCCGGCGTTCCGTATCGGCGAATGGGTGGCGTGGGGGCAGGACCGGGACTGGCTGGTGTCGCGCCGTCTCGAGGAACTGTGCGACAGCGGAGACGGAATACTCGTATGACCACCGTGGTGTTCTCGCACGGCCAGGAAAGCGGCCCCTGGGGAACGAAGATCCGCGCGATGGCGGACCTCGTGCAGAGTCTCGGGCTTGCTGCCGTATCGATCGATTACCGGGGCATCGCCGACCCGGTTGCGCGTGTCGCGAGGCTCGCCGCCGAAGGTGCCCGGCTCGACGATCGGCTTCTGCTGGTCGGCTCGAGCATGGGCGGCCACGTCGCGACGGCCGCGGCCGCGGAACTCGATGCCGTCGGCCTGTTCGTGCTGGCGCCCGCCTACTACATGCCGGGATTCGAGGAGCTGACGCCGGCGGCTCCGCCGCTGCCGATCTGCATCGTTCACGGCTGGCGCGACGACGTCGTGCCGGTCGGGAACAGCATCCGCTATGCCGCGGCCTGCCGGGCGACGCTCCACGTCGTGGACGGCGACCACCGCCTGACGGACAACATCGACGAGATCAACGACTACCTGCGATTGTTCATGGATCGTTGCGGCGTCAGCAAAGGGGAGGGACCGGGATGAAACAGAGCATCATGGCCGTGAGCCTGCTCGTGCTGGCCGCCTGCGGCGGCGACTCGCCCGATGCAGGCAGCGACGAGGGCACCGTGGGAAAGGAAATTGCCGACGGCTACCGCGAGCAGCTCGATGAAGCGGCCGCGGTGGAGGACGAGCTCGACGCGGCACGCGAGCGCCGCGATGCAGCGGTGGAGGATGACGGCGGGTCCGGGCGCGAATGACCGGGTACAACGCCTGAACGGCCGCCCATGATCGGAACGTACATCGCGCGGCCGCTGTACTGGCTCGCCGGCCGGGTCTTTGCGCTCTGGGCAAGGCCCGTCATCCAGCCCGACGCCCCGCCGGCCCTGCTGACGGACCCCGGCGCGGCCGTCTGCTACGTCCTCGAAACCGGGGGGCTCGCCGACCTGCTCGCGCTCGAGCAGGCCTGTGCACGCGCCGGCATGCCGTCGCCCACGGCGCCGCTCGCCTACGGCGAGTTCCGCGAGCGCTCGAGTTTCGTCGTGCTGCACAGGTCGAAGGGCTTCCTCGTGCGCCGGCCCGCACCGGAGGGCTCGAAGCGGCTGCGGCGCCTCGTCGACGCGGCCGGCGGGGAGAACCCGCAGGCCCTCCTGCTGATCCCGGTCGCGATCTACTGGGGCCGCGCACCGGACAAGGACCGGTCACTGATGAAGCTGATGTTCGCCGAGAACTGGGAGCTCGTCGGCCGGACGCGCAAGTTCCTGACGACGCTCGTGCTCGGCCGCAGCACGCTCCTGCGGTACAGCGACGCATTGCCGGTGCGTGCGATCGTCGAGGAGGGCATCGATCGCACCCTGGCGTTTCGCAAGGTCTCGCGCATCCTGCGGGTGCATTTCCGCCAGCGCCGCATAGCGACGGTCGGACCCGACCTGTCGCACCGGCGCACGCTCATCGAGCAGGTGCTGATGGGGCAGGGCGTTCAGGCGGCGATCGCCGCGGAGGGCGGCGACGACCCGGCCGCGCTGGCCGCGGCGCGCAGGAAGGCGCGGGAGTACGCGCTCGAGATCGCCGCCGACATCTCGTATCCCACCGTGCGCGTCGTGGAGCGTTTCCTGCGCTGGCTGTGGCATCGCATCTACGACGGCATCGAGCTCAGCCACGTGCAGCGCATCCACGATGTCGCCCGCGGCAGCGAAATCGTCTACGTGCCCTGCCACCGCAGCCACTTCGACTACATGCTCCTGAGCTACATCGTCTACCACCAGGGCCTGCACATTCCGCACGTGGCCGCCGGCATCAACCTGAACCTGCCGGTGGTCGGCGCGATCCTCCGGCGCGGCGGCGCGTTCTACCTGCGGCGCAGCTTCAAAGGCAACCGGCTGTACGCCGCCGTGTTCGATGCCTACCTGCACAAGCTCCTGACGCGCGGCTTCTCGATCGAGTACTACGTCGAGGGCGGCCGGAGCCGCACGGGGCGACTCCTGCCGCCGAAGGGCGGCATGCTCGCGATGACCGTGGGCTCGTACGTCAGGGACCCGCGGCGGCCCATCGTGTTCGTGCCGCTGTATTTCGGCTACGAGCGGCTGGCCGAAGGCCATGCCTTCATCAACGAACTCGGCGGAGGCGAGAAGAAACGCGAATCGCTGTTCGGCCTCATCCGGTCCGTGCGTGCGCTGAAGGAACATTTCGGGAAGGTGTATGTCAACGTCGCCGAACCGATCGAGCTGCCTGCGCTGCTCGACCGGCTGCACCCGGATTGGCGCCACGAGACCTGGAACGGCGAACGGCCGGCGTGGCTCGCACGCGTGATCGACGAACTTGGCGACACGATCATGCATCGCATCAACACGGCCGCGGCGGTCACGCCTATCGGGCTGCTCGCCTGCGTGCTGCTCGCCACGCCAAAGCAGCGCATCGGCCTTGACGAGCTGCGCCGGCAGCTGCAGCTTTCGAAGGACCTGCTGCGCCGGTTCCGCTACTCGAGCTCGGTGACGATTCCGGAACTCACGCCGGACGAGATCATCGCCCACGGCGTGAGGATGCAGGCGATCGACCGGACCGAGCATCCCATGGGACCGGTGGTCTCCATGAGCGAGAAGACGGCGGTGCTCATGACCTACTTCCGCAACAACATCCTGCACCTGTTCGCGATGCCGGCCGCCGTCGCCTGCTGCTTCATCCAGGGGCAGGAACTCGAGCAGGCGGAGCTGCGGCGCCTGGCACGGCTGATCTACCCGTTCATGCAAAAGGAATTGTGGCTCAAATGGGATTACGACGGGCTCGACGCCGTCACCGACGTGGCGATCGACACCCTGGTCGAGATGGGGCTGCTCAGCCGCGGGGAGAGCCCGGACATCCTCGTCCGGCCGCCGGCCGGCTCCGCGCGCGCCTACCAGCTCCTCATGCTCGGCCAGTTGATGGTGCCGATGCTGCAGCGCTTCTACCTCGTCATCGCGATCCTGGCGCGCAACGGCCCGGGGACGCTGTCCCGGGCACGCCTCGAAGTACTGTGCAAGCAAAGCGCGGAGCGCCTGTCGATGATCTACGGCCTGCACTCGCCGGACTTCTTCAACCAGACGCTGTTCCAGGATTTCATCCGCATGCTGCAGGACCAGGACGTCCTCCGCCGCAACGCCGACGGCAAGCTCGATTTCGACGAGGGTATCGAAAGCATCGGCGCCGACGCACGGCTCGTGCTGGGCGAGGAAATCCGGCACTCCATTTTGTCCCTCACCGCCGTCGAAAGTGCGGACGACGCCGGCGCGCGCACGGCGTGAAGGTCGCGTCGTTCTACCGCTTCCTCGACCTCGCCGACCCGGCGGGCTTCCGGGACGCACTCGACGGGCGTTGCCGCGACGCCGGCCTGGTCGGCACGGTGCTCGTCGCGCACGAAGGCATCAACGGCACGCTGGCCGGGCCGGAAAACGGCATCCGCGGGGTACTCGACTGGGTGCGGTCGCGCCTTGCGCTCGATTCGCCGCTAAGGGCCCGCTGGACCGACGCGGACGGCGCGCCATTCCGCAAACTCAGGGTGCGCGTGAAGAAGGAAATCGTCACTCTCGGACGCCCGGACATCCTGCCGCACCGGCGCACGGGCACGCACGTGTCGCCCGCCGAATGGAACGACTTGCTGCGCACGCCCGGCGTGCTCGTCATCGACACGCGCAACCACTACGAGCACGAAGTCGGCACGTTTGCCGGCGCCGTCGACCCCGGTACGGACAGCTTCCGCGAGTTTCCCGCGTTCGCCGCGGCCCTGCCAGACGGCGACCGCGAGCGGCCGGTCGCGATGTTCTGCACCGGCGGCATCCGCTGCGAGAAGGCGACGGCGCTCATGCTCGAACTCGGCTTCGAGGAGGTGTATCACCTCGAGGGCGGCATACTGAACTACCTCGAGCAGGTGCCGGAAGACGGGAGCCGCTGGCAGGGCGAATGCTTCATCTTCGACACCCGCGTCGCGCTCGACCGCGACCTGGCCGAGGGCGGCTACGTGCAGTGCCACGCCTGCCGGCGGCCGCTGTCCACCGCCGACCTCGCCTCCCCGGACTACCGCGAAGGCGTGTCCTGCCCGAAGTGCGCGGCCGAACTCGACGCCGAACGTGCCGCCCGTCTCGAGGAGCGCGCGAAGCAGGTGGCGCTGGCCAGGGCGCGCGGGGAGAAGCACATCGGGCCGCGGGACGAAACATGACGTAATCACCAGAGGTGTCGAACGTGAAACCCGGATTCTTGCTGTTGACCGGCGCTCTTGCCGTTCTCGGATGCTCGGATTACGCCCCGTCGGGCCATGCAACTTCAGTGACGTACCTGGATAACACCGGGCGTGCCGACGCATTCAGCGGCGGTATCAGGATGATCCCGGTGCAAACTCCCAAGGGCACGTATCGAGTGTGGACCAGGCGTGTTGGCAACAACCCCACCGTCAAAATCCTGCTCCTCCACGGCGGACCCGGTTTCACCCACGAATACCTGGAGGCGTTCGACAGTTACCTCCCGGCCGCGTCGATCGAGTATTACTACTACGACCAGCTCGGGTCCTATTACAGTGACCAGCCTGATGAGCCGGACCTCTGGGAATTGCCTCGTTTCGTCGAGGAAGTCGAGCAGGTACGCGACGCGCTGGAGTTGAGCCGGGAGAATTTCTACCTGTACGGCCATTCGTGGGGCGGGCTGCTGGCTATCGAGTACGCGCTGAAGTACCAGCAGAACCTCAAGGGACTGATCGTCTCGAACATGATGGCGAGCATCCCCGCGTATAACGAATATGCGGAAACTGTTCTCATGCCAGCCATGGACCAGGACGTCCTGGCTGAAATCAAGTCCTACGAGGAGGCGGAGGACCAGG
>DASUOE010000213.1:0-11687 GCA_036276805.1 Woeseiaceae bacterium
CACTCCGCACCCCAGTAGAGAAACACGGGTTTCCGGGCGCGGGCCGCCGCGGCGAAGGCCTCGTCGACCGTCCCGTCGAACCAGTCGATGCCCGCGGCGGCGCCGTCGCGCGCGGTTTTCGCCGTTACGGGCTTGACCGGACCGGCGTCGCCCGCGGCAGGTGCCGCGGACGCGGCGCTTGCGACGCACGCCACGCTGGCGAGGAGCCCGCACAGCGCGAGCCGGGATAGCAATCTGCGCACGAAGTCCATGAGTCGTCCCCGCATTCTCTGCCCGGCAGCGTTCTGGCCGTGGCATCCTGTTCGCAAAATACACAAAATGGCTGGCCCGCGACAGGCGGCCCGGCCCGGGTCCTGCGACCAGGACCGCAACCAGGACATCAGTCGATGGAACACGCTGACGAACTCGAGTTGCTGCGCGCGGCCCTCGGCCGCCTGGCGAAGGGCTTTGCCGGGCTGCCCGCACACCGCACGACCTTCGACCGCGAGCGCGCAAGGGCGGTCCTCGACGAGGTGGCCGGGCGCTTACAGGACAACTACCCGTATCACCACCCGCTCTACGCGGGGCAGATGCTGAAGCCGCCGCACCCGGTGGCGCGTGTTGCGTATGCACTGGCATTGTGGCTCAACCCGAACAACCATGCGCTGGACGGCGGGCGCGCGAGTTCCGCCCTGGAAAAGGAATGCATCGACAACCTGGGAGCGCTGTTCGGCTGGCCGCGGCCGCTCGGTCACCTGACCGGCGGCGGCACCGTTGCGAATCTCGAAGCGCTGTGGATCGCCGGCCGGTTGCACCCGGGTAAAGGCGTCGCCGCATCGAGCCAGGCGCACTACACGCATGCGCGCCTGTGCGAGGTGCTGGGACTGCCGTTCACTGCCATCGATACGGACACTGACGGCCGCCTGGACGTCGGCTCCCTCGAGCGCGCGCTCGCGACCGGCCGGGTCGGAACCGTGGTCGCCACCGTCGGCACGACCGGGCTCGGCGCGGTCGATCCCTTGCCGGCGATCCTCGTTCGCGCCCGCGACGCCGGCGCGCGCGTGCACGCCGATGCGGCATACGGCGGCTTCTTCGGCCTTGCGGCGTCCCTCGGCGCCGGGCCGCGCCTCGCGTTCGACGCACTCGGCGATGCGGATTCCATCGTCATCGACCCGCACAAGCACGGCCTGCAGCCATACGGCTGCGGCTGCGTGCTCTTTCGCGACCCGGCCGTCGGGCGCTTCTACAAGCACGATTCGCCGTACACGTACTTCAGCTCCGCGGAGTTGCACTTGGGCGAGATCAGCCTCGAGTGTTCGCGCCCGGGCGCGGCGGCCGTGGCGCTGTGGGCGACGCAGCAGTATTTGCCGCTCGTCCGCGGCGGCGAGTTCGCGGCCGGCCTCGACGCCTGCCTGCTCGCGGCACGCGCGTTCCACGACCGGCTGGCGGCGAGCGGGAACTACCGCCCGATCCTGCCGCCCGAGCTCGACATCGTCGTCTATGCGCCGGAAGCAGCCACTGCGGCTGCCGTGAGCGCTTACTCGCAAGCCATCTTCGAGGCGGCCGCCGCCCGCGACCTGCACCTCTCGCTCATCCGCCTGCCCGCGGCGCTGGTACAGGCTCGCTGGCCGGACCTGGTCGCCGATACCCGGACGGTAACCTGCCTGCGCTCCGTGCTCATGAAGCCGGAACACGGCGAGTGGCTGGACGAGATCATGGCGCGCCTGGCGTCAGCAGCGACAGCAGTGCGCGAGTGACCCATAGCGCGACCCAGAAACAGGCGAATCCTCCGCCCAGCGTGAGCACGAAGTAACCGAAGGCCAGCGCAATTTCGTTGCGCTCCATGAGTGCGCTCAACTCGACGACGAACGACGACAGCGTGGTGAAACTGCCGCAAAACCCTACGGCGAACAGCAGGCGATAATGGTCCGGGAACAGGCCGGCCTCGTGCAGCCAGCTCGCACTGGCCATGTACGCCGCGAGGCTGCCCATGACAAAGCAGCCAAGAAGGTTGGCACTGAGCGTGCCCCAGGGAAACGAAGTTCCCGCCTGCAGAGTTACGTTGAGCCCGTAGCGTGCCAGGGCGCCCAGGGCACCGCCGAGCGCCACGTACAGGCAATTCGCTGCAAATGTCCCCACCCTAGTCCGTCCCGAACCTGTTGAGCGCCGCGCGGTATCCGCGTTCGAGGCGCAGCACGATACTCCGCGCCGAGCCAATCTCGTCGATATTGCCGACCCCCTGCCCCGCGCTCCAGATGTCCTTCCAGGCTTTCGCCTCGCCGCGGTCTCGCCGGGCGAAATCCATCGCGGCAGGCGCAGTGTCGCCGAGCGCATCCGGGTCGAGGCCGGCACGCACGATGCTGCCGCGCAGGTAATTGCCGGCGACGCCGGTAAACCAGGGCGTGTAGATGACGTCGGCCGCATTTGCCGCCACGACCATGTCTTTGTACTCGGGAACTGCGTTGGCCTCGACGGAGGCGATGAAACGAGTACCCATGTAGGCGAGGTCCGCGCCCATCGCCCGGGCCGCGAGGATGTCGGCGCCGCTCGTCATGGCGCCGGACAGTACGAGCACCCCGGTGAATTCGCGCCGGATTTCCTTCAGGAGTGCGAACGGGCTCAGCGTACCGGCATGGCCGCCGGCGCCGGCGGTGACGGCAATGATCCCGTCGACGCCCAGCTCGATCGCCTTGCGGGCGTGACGCATGCTGATCACGTCATGGAACACGAGACCGCCGTAAGCATGCACGGCCGCGACCACTTCCGCGGGCGGCCTCAGGCTCGTGATGATGATCGGGACCTGGTGGCGTACGCAGGTATCGAGATCGGCGTTCAAGCGCGCATTGCTTGCATGCACGATCTGGTTGACGGCGAACGGCGCGACCTTCTCCTCCGGGTGCGCCTCGGCGTATGCCGCCAGCTCGTCGCGGATTCGCCGGAGCCACGCATCGAGTTCCGCCTGCGGGCGCGCGTTCAGCGCCGGGAACGCGCCGACGATGCCGGCCTGGCACTGCGCGATCACGAGCTCCGGGCCGGAGACGATGAACATCGGCGCGCCGATGAGCGGCAGGCGCAGCGTGTCCTGAAGCGATTGCGGTAGAGCCATCCGGCGCCGGTCCTGCGAGCTCTTCGCGCGGCATGCTATCACAGCGCCGTGATGCAGTTCACACTTCGCCCAATGGGCCGTTGCTAGACTGATTCACCATGGACAGGACGGATCACGAAACGGGCGTGCACGATCTGGCGCTCGGCGTCATTCACGCCCTCAAGATGGTGGACGTGAAGGCCCTGTCCTACGTGCAGCTGCGGCGCCTGTACGCGAGCCTGGTGCAGGCCTGCCAGGTCGTCGACGATGAAATCGTCGAGCGCTCCGGTGTGCGCGATCTCGGCGCCACGACGCGGATCACGTCGCCGGTCGACAGCGACTAGCGTTTTCGCCCACGCATGTACCTGCGCAGGTACCTGCGCATGTACTAGGGAACACGCTCGCCGATCTCGATCGCGATCGTCGCCGCCGCCGCCGGCGTCACCTCGCGCGCGCCGAACCAGTCCCCCGATGCCGCGATGGGATCGCCCGTCCCGGACGCACGCACGACCACCTCGAAATTCGCGAACGCCGACAGGTTGCGGCCCGGGATCATTGCGTCGCGGTCGCCGAGCGGCACACTCGCCGGCAGCTCCGAGAGCCGCCGCCGTGCGACGGCGATCGGTGGCGACGGCGCGGCAGGGTCGCGCGCGATGACGAACACGCTCGCCTCCGCCGGCAATGCAGCGCGGGCGGCGTCGGACAAGGTCACGTCGACGGTGACGACGGGTGCGTCCACCGATGCCGCCGTCGAGGAAGCGGCGCCCGCTTCGGTCGCGGCCGAAGGCGGCGCGCCGCCGCGCCACAAGGCGATCCGCTCCGTGAGTATGGACTCAACTTCGGCCGGCGGGCCGGTCTCGAGCAGCCGCTCCCAGCGATCCGCGGCCGTCGCGGTATCCGAGCGGCTCGCGGCGGCAATGCCGCCCCAGAACAGTGCCTCGGGGTCGCCGGGGGCGAGCGCGACGGCATTGTCGAACACCGCGATGGCACGCGGCGACAGCGAGTCGTTACCTGCACGGGCGAGCGCGACGCCCAGGTCCACGAGCGTCTGCGCCACCTGCGCATCCTCGAGCGCGACTGCCTTCTCGTACGCCGCCGCGGCCTCGGTGAAATTGCCGAGCGTCATGTACGACCGTCCCAGCATCTTCCAGCCGTTCACGTCGTCGGGCTGCTCCCCGAGCCGCCGTGCAAGCGATTCGACCATGGCGCCGACGTCGGGCCCGACGCTGGCTCCCGAGGGCACGTCGGGACGGCCATTTACCGCGTAGATGCCGGCGGCCAGGCCGGTCACCAGCAGGACGGCGATCGCGGCGACAGGCGCGTTCTGCTTGAAGTCCCGTGCGAACGGCCAGAGCACGAACGCGGCCGCGATGAGCCCCAGGAGGGCGAGAATCGACCAGAGCATCAGGTCCCTGCGGCCTCTTCGTCGTCGATAGGCAGGGCCGTGCGCCGGCGGAGCACGCGAATCAAAACCCCGGCGCCGACGAGCAGCAGGATGCCAGGCGCAAGCCACAGCACGAGTGTCTTCCCGGTCAGCGGGGGGCGATACAGCGCGAATTCGCCGTAACGGTCGACGAGGAAGGCATAGACTTCCGCGTCCGTCTTGCCCTCGCTCAGCAGGCGGCGGATCTCGCGGCGCAGGTCGGCCGCCAGGAACGCGTTCGAGTCCTTGATGGACTGGTTCTGGCACTTGAGGCAGCGCACTTCCGCGATGATGGTCTCGTAGCGGGCCTGCAGCCCGGGGTCCTCGAACGCCGGCTCGGTATCGATTGCGACGGCCGGGGCGGCGGCGATGAGGCACGCGAGCACCGTCGATGCCAGCACCCGCATCATTGTTCGCCCCCCGACGCCGCCAGCAGCGGTTCGAAATCCGCCTGCCACACGGCGGGGTCTAGCGGGCCCGTGTGCCGGTAGAGCACGCGCCCCTCGCCGTTCACGAGAAATGTCTCCGGGGCGCCATAGACGCCCCAGTCGATCCCGGCGCGCCCGTCGCCGTCGAAGCCGGACATCACGTAGGGATCGCCGTACTGCGTGAGCCACCGCAGGGCGTCGGCCCGGTTGTCGCGCCAGTTAATGCCGTAGATAGGGATCCGTCCGCTTCGGGCGAGTTCCATCAGGAAACCGTGTTCCTGGCGGCAACCGACGCACCAGGTGGCCCACACGTTGACGAGCGACACCTGGCCGGCCAGTGTCGCGTTCGCGAAGCGCCGCTCCGGGTCGGCCAGGGTCGGCAGGTCGAAGACCGGCGCCGGGTTGCCGATGTAGGGCGACGGCAGCTCGCTCGGGTCGCGTTGCAAGCCTATGGAGAACACGACGACCAGGCCCGCGAACGCCGCGATGAGCAGCAGGTAGCGCAGCATCAGCGGGATTCCGTCGCGATACGTCCGCCCGCCGGCGCCCGCTCTCGGACCCTTGCCGGCGCCCGGTAGCGCCGGTCGCTCGCGGCGAGCAGCCCGCCCAGGGCCATCAGCAGGGCCCCGAGCCAGATGAACCGCACGAGCGGCTTGTACTGCACGCGCACGCTCCAGGTGTCGGCGTCGATCGGGTCGCCCATGGAAATGAGCAGGTCGCGGTCCAGGCCGTCCAGGATTCCCGCTTCCGTCATCCAGCTCTTCTGCACCTGGTACTGCCGCTTCTGGGGCCTGAGCTGGCCGACGAATTCGCCGGCGCGCCGCACGTCGACGACGGCTTCGCGCGCAATGTAGTTCGGCCCCTCGACGTCGAGCAGTTCGCGCATCTCGAACGCGTAGTCGCCCGCGGTGGCGGTTCCGCCGGGACTGAGCGCCTGGTCCGACTCGATGCTGTAGGCGGACACCACGGTGATCCCGAGGACGGTTACGCCGACGCCGAAATGGGCGAGCGACATGCCGAGCGCCGCGCGCGTGATCGCCGGCGTGCCGGGCGCGCGGCGCAACGACCGCAACGGCAGGACCAGCGAGGCCGCCATGGCCCAGACGGCCGCCAGCACGCCGACCGCCGTGAGGATGCTTGCCGTGCCGTAGACGAGCCAGGGCAGCGCGACCGCGGCTACAACGGCCACGACCGCCGGGATCCGCAACGCCCGCGGCAGCGAGTTCACTGGCTGGCTACGCCAGGCGACGTGCATGCCAAGCCCCATGAGCAGAACGAGCGGAATCATCGGGATCGCGAAGGCGAGATCGAAGTACGGCGGGCCGACGGAAATCTTGCCCGCGCCGAGCACGTCGCTGATGAGCGGCGCCAGCGTACCGATGAACACGAGAGCCGCCGCGATGACGAGCAGCACGTTGTTCAGCAGGAGGAAGGTCTCGCGCGACAGCAGGCGGAAACCGGCATCGGTGTCGAGCCCCGGTGCCCGGAACGCGTACAGGAGGAGCGCGACGAAGATCACGAGCGCGAGGAACGCCAGGATGAAATAGCCCCGCGCGGGGTCGTTCGCGAACGCGTGCACCGAGACGATGATGCCGGACCGGACCAGGAAGGTGCCGAGCAGGCTCAGAGAAAAAGCCGCGATCGCGAGCAGCAGCGTCCAGCTCTTGAACAGGCCGCGCTTCTCCGTCACGGCGAGCGAATGGATGAGCGCGGTGCCGACGAGCCAGGGCATGAAGGACGCGTTCTCCACCGGGTCCCAGAACCACCAGCCGCCCCAGCCGAGCTCGTAGTACGCCCACCAGCTGCCGAGCGCGATGCCGACCGTCAGGAACAGCCACGCCGCGGTTGTCCACGGCCGCGTCCACCGCGCCCATTCCCGGGTGAGGCGCCCGCTGATCATCGCCGCCACCGCGAAGGCGAATGCCACCGAGAACCCGACATATCCGAGATACAGGATCGGCGGGTGGATCGCGAGGCCAGGATCCTGCAGGAGCGGGTTCAGGTCCGCACCGTCGACCGCAGCCGGCGAGAGCCGCTCAAACGGATTCGACGTGAAGAGCGCGAAACACAGGAAGCCTATGGACAGCCAGCCGAGCACGCCCAGCACGAGCGCGCGAAACGCGTCTTCGACCTGCCGGCTGAAAATGGCGACGGCCAGCGTCCAGCCGGCGAGAACCAGGATCCACAGGAGCAGCGAGCCTTCGTGAGCACCCCACGTGGCCGAGACCTTGTACATCAACGGGAGGTCGAGCTGCGAGTTGTTCGCGACGTAGAGCACCGAGAAATCGTCGGCAAGGAACGCGCTCACGAGACACGCGAACGCGATCGCAGCGAAGACGAACTGGCCGGTCGCGGCCGTGCGGCCGGCGGCCATCATCGCCGCATCGCCGCGCCACACGCCGAGCATCGGCAGGGTGGCCTGGCACAGCGCCAGCGAGAGCGCCAGGATGAGCGCGAAGTGCCCGACTTCGGGCGTCATGTCCGGCCGCACTCCGCGCTGCCCGCCGCCGCCGTGCGGTCGGCGACGTGCTTCGCGATCGATTCCGCGACTTCCGGGGACATGTATTCCTCGTCGTGCTTCGCCAGCACTTCGTCGGCGACGAAGACGTCCGCCTGCATGCGGCCGTGGGCGACAACACCCTGTCCTTCCCTGAACAGGTCCGGCAGGACGCCCGTATACGTCACCGGCACTTCGCAGCGCATGTCCGTCACCCGGAAATGCACGTCCAGCGATGACGGTTCCCGCTCGACACTGCCGTCGACCACGAGCCCGCCGATGCGGAAGTTGCGATCGGCGGGGTAGTCGCCGGCGACGACCTCGGACACCTCGACGAAAAACATCATGTTGTTGCGGAAAGCCGAGAGCGCCAGCGTCGCCGCAATCGCAAGGCCGACGACGGTCAGGCCGACGGCCAGCATGCGTTGCTGCCGGGCTTTCATTCGTGGTCCTCCAGCGCCTTGATGCGCACTTCCACCTCACGCCACGCGGCGCGGAAGCGCCGCCTCGCGCGCCATTCGTTCCAGACCATTACGATGAACGCCAGCGCGAAGGACGTCCACACGTAGAAACCGTAACCGCTCATCCCGAGTTTTTCGATCATCCCGCCGCTCCCGGGTTCAGTACCAGGTCCCTGACCCAACGGGTCCGGCGTTCCCGTTTCAGCACCTCGGAGCGCACGCGCCGCAGCAGCAGCGCGCCGAAGACGAGCGTCAGGCCGATGATGTTGGCGAACAGCGGGTAGAGCATCGCGGCGTCCATTGCCGGTCCGCCTTCGTCGAGCAACGTCGAGGTCTGGTGCAGCGACGTCCACCACTCGACCGAGTAGTGGATCACGGGCACGTTCACGGCGCCGACGAGAGCGAGTACGGCGCTCGCCTTGTCCGCCTTCGCGGTATCGTCGATTGCGTTCCTGAGCGCCATGTATCCTATGTACAGGAACAGCAGGATGAGTTCCGACATGAGCCGCGGGTCGCCCCACTCCCACCAGGTGCCCCACATCGGCCGCCCCCAGATCGAGCCGGTGGCCAGCGCCAGGAACGTGAAGGACGCGCCGAGCGGCGCGGCGCTCGCCGCGACGGCATGGGCAAGTTTCATCCGCCAGATGAGCCCGATGCCGCCGGCCACCGCCATCACCATGTAGGCCATCATCGAGAGATACGCCGCCGGCGCATGCACGTACACGATGCGGAACGCGTCTTTCTGCTGGTAATCCGGCGGCGCGAAAAACAGCCCCGCGATCGTGCCGTAGATTAGCAGGCCGTATCCCGGAAGCGCGAGCCAGGGAACGAGTGTCTTCGCCAGGCGGTAAACGTGCGGCGGCGAGGCGAACTGGTGCAGGAACTTCCACATGGCGGGCAATTCTACTCGTTACTGATACGCAGTGCGGCCGCCGTGGCGAACGGCGTGAGCGACAGCGCCGCGACCGCATACGCGGCAAGCGCGTACAGTCCCGTCGCGTACGCGTCGCCGGCGGCCGCGAGCGACACGGTGCGGGTGCCGAAGATGAGGAGCGGCATCGCGATGGGCAGTATCAGAAGGCTCAGGAGAGCCGTGCCGCGATGCAGCCCGACCGTGAGCGCCGCGCCGACGGCGCCGAGCAGGCTCAGGCTGACCGTGCCGAGGAACAGCGTGCCCATGAGGACGAACGACGTCGAGCCGGGCAGCCGGAACGCGACCGCGGCGAGCGGGCTCAGCAGCACGAGCGGCAGCCCGCTCGTCAGCCAGTGCGCCGCCGTCTTGCCCAGGGCCAGTACGACGAGCGGCTGCGGGCTGACCAGCATCTGCTCGAGGCTGCCGTCCTCGTAATCGACGAGGAACAGGCTGTTGAGCGACAGGAGCATCGCGAGCAGCGCCGCCACCCACAGCACGCCCGGGGCAGCGAAGTTCATCTGTTCGACGCTCGGCCCGATAGCCAGCGGGAACAGGGTGCACACCATGGCGAAGAAGAACAGCGGGTTCAGGATGTCGCCGGGGCGCTTGCACGCCAGCAGCAGGTCGCGCCGGACGGTTGCGAGGATGCCGTTCGCGAGCCCGGGCATCTGTCGGAGCTCCGTCCTCATTGGAGCTGGATCCGTTGCGTCGGCACGTCGACGGCGACGTCCTGGTGCGCGGCCAGCAGGCACAGGCCGCCGTCGCTCACGTGTTCCGCCACGAGTTCCGTGACGAGCGCCCGGCCGTCGCGGTCGAGATTCGTGAACGGCTCGTCGAGCAGCCACAACGGCGCCGCGGCGAGCAGCATGCGCGCGAACGCCACACGCCGCTGCTGACCGGCCGACAACGCGCGCAGAGGCTGCTTCTTCAATCTCAGGACGCCGAGCCGCTCGAGCGCTTCCTCGATGTCGCGCGTCCGGACGGGCCTGAGCGACGCCTCGAAGCGCAGGTTTTCTATCGCCGTCAGGTCGCTCTTGAAACCGATGCGGTGGCCGAGCCAGGCGGTCGCCGCGAGAAACGCCTGGCGTTGCATGCGCACCGGCTCGCCGTTCCAGCGCACCTCCCCCGCTTCCGGCTCGAGGATGCCCGCGACGGTCTTCAGCAGGCTGGTCTTGCCGCTGCCGTTACGGCCCTCGAGCAGCAACAGTTCGCCGGCGTTGACGGTGAAGCTCAGGTTCGCGAACAGGCAGCGTTCACCGCGTATGAGCAACAAATCGTCGGCGGTCAGGGTGTGGGTCAAAATGCGGTCTCTTGCGGCTGGATAGCCGGCGTATCATTCCAATACTTCACTTATGGTTCAAGTCTTTAGCGAACATTGTGCAGGTTCGGTCGAGAACGGGCCCCGGGTCGCGCGGCGAACCGCCCGGCCGCGCGGGCTGTTTGAACCTCCGGGGCGGCGAACGTAGACTGACCGACCCGGCCGGATTTGTACACATTGGGCGTCCCGCCGGCAGCGCACACCCTACCGGAAGCCACCGGATGAAAGCTGGAGCGAGTTCATAGTTATGGATCTGGCGTCGGCCGGCCTTTCCGAGCAACCGTTCCGCACGCACGGCCGGCCGCTTGCGCTCATTCCCTACGGTGCGCACCGCGCCGCGGTGGCGGCGCTCGAAGCGGTGCGCACCCAGGCGCTCGGCGTGGGTTTCCTGCAGGGCCCGCCCCTGTCCGGCAAGTCGACCGTCCTGCGCGAGTTCGTCGGCCGGCTGCCGGACGAGATCGCCGTCGCACAGGTCGACGGCTCGACGTACAAGACCGTTGCGCTGCTCGAAAGCATTCTTCAGCAGTTCGGGTACGAGGTCGAATACAACTCGACCGGCGAGCTCGCGGCGATCTTAAGGGTCTTCACGTTGCAACAGGCGGCGCGGCACCGGTCGCCGGTGGTCATCGTCGAGAATACGCACCTCCTGAGCCCGGCGGCCGTCCGCGCCGTCGCCGACCTGGCCGCGCTGCAGACGCGCCAGACGAGCGCCATCAAGCTCATCCTCGCGAGCGACCGGCCGCTCGCGGCCTACTTCGGCGAGGAAACTTTCGAAGACGTCGCGTTTCGCGTCGCGCGGGACATCCACCTGCGCCCGCTGCGCATCGACGAGACCGCGGCGTACCTGCACGCAAAGCTGCGGGCGGCCGGCTCGCGCGCACCGACGTTCATTTTTCCGCAGTCGGTGTGCAACGAACTGTGGCACGCCTCCGGCGGCTGGCCCGGCGTCGTGGACAGGCTCGCGCTGCTCGCGCTCGCGAAAGCCGACACCCTGCCGGTGCCGGCGAACTGCGTGGAACACCCGTCGGTGTCCGAAGGTACCTGGGACCCGGAAGGCGCGGAAAGCGACGGGACGGAAGACGACGCGGCGGCGAGCGCGCCCGTACTGTACGTGTCGAAGGACGGCAGCCTGCTCCAGGAGGTCCCGGTGCGACAGGCACGGCTCCTCGTCGGACGGTCGGAACACAACGACTTGGCGATCGACAGCCGCTTCGTCAGCCGCCATCACCTGCTGCTCGTGCGCGCCGGGGCCTCCACGTACCTCATGGACCTGAACAGCACCAACGGCACGTTCGTCAATTCACGCCGGGTGTCGAACCTCGTGCTGATGGACAACGATGTGATCGCCCTCGGGCACTACCGGATCAAGTTCAGCGATCCGGACGCGACCCGCCGTGGCACGGTCGCGGGCGCCGAGCTCGCCGACACGGTGATCATGAAAACACTGGACGACATGCGCGCCCTGCTCGCTCGCGAGCACACGGAACTCGTGCCCGCGCCGTCCGAGAACCTGCCGACGCTCGGGGGACAGGTGCAGTAATCGTCGCCGTATCAGGCGAAGAAGTGCTTCTTGAAGTGCTTGC
>DASUOE010000214.1:0-12786 GCA_036276805.1 Woeseiaceae bacterium
GCGCAGCTCTGCCTGGTGCAGGTCGCGACGGGCAGCGAAGTCCTGGTCGTCGATCCGCTCGCCAGCGGCGACCTCGAGCCGTTCTGGGACGTCCTGCTCGCACGGGAGTGGGTCTCGCATTCGGCCCGCCAGGACATCGAAGTGGTGTACCAGTCCGCCGCCCGGATGCCGGCTGCCCTGTTCGACACGCAAGTGGCGGCTGCCCTGCTCGGGCACCCGCCGCAGCTCGGCTACGCCGGCCTCGTCAAGGCCCTTTTCGACGTCGACTTGCCCAAGTCGCACACGCGGGCGAACTGGGCCGCGCGACCGCTGCCGGAGGCATTTCTCGCCTACGCCGCGGAGGACGTCGAGTTCCTCCTCCCGGCCCGCGAGCGGCTGGCCTCCGAACTGGACCGCAAGGGGCGCCTGGCGTGGGCCGAAGCGGATTCCGCGCTGCTCCTCGATCCGGCACTGTACGCGACGGATCCAGACGGCTCGGTGTTCCGGCTGAAGAGCCTTAAGAGTCTCACGGGCACGCGCCGTGCCGCGGCCGCGGCACTCGCGGCCTGGCGCGAAACCGAAGCGATGCAAAGAAACCTCCCGCGGCAGTGGATCCTGAAGGACGCCGTGCTCACGGACATCGCGGTCCGCCAGCCCGCCAGTGCGCGCGAGCTCGAACGGATCGAGGGCCTCCCGCCCAGAACGGTGAAGCGCGCCGGGCCGGCCATACTCGAGGCAGTCGCCGCGGCTGTGGCCGCCACGGGGCACGTCGCCGGCGACGAACCGCGCCGCGCCCGTCGCGGCGGGCCGGACGAACGGCAGAAGGCACTGCTGCAGGCCCTGCAGACCAGGATCGCGGCATGCGCGAGCGATCTCGGTCTCGCGGCGGAGACCATTGCATCGCGCAAGGAATTGACGGCGGTGATCCTCGAGGGCGAGCGCGAGTCGCGGCTGTTCACCGGCTGGCGCCGCGAACTCATCGGGAACGACATCGCGAAAATGCTGTAACCGGATTGAGCCGGATTGTCAGCCGAGGAGCGCCGTCAGCCGCCCGGTGATCGCATCGATGTCGCCTTCCGCGTCGACGACCTCGAGCCGGCCCCGCTCGCGGTAGAACTCGACCACGGGCTCCGTGTTTTCCCGGTACACGTCGAGCCGGTTTCGAATGGTGTCCTCGTTGTCGTCGTCCCGCCGCAGCAGTTCGCCGCCGGCTTCGCGGCAGGCGTCGATCTCCGACTGCGGCGAGAAGTGGATGTTGAGAGTCCTGCCGGTCGCGGAGCAGGTACGGCGGCCGGTGAGCCGCTTCATCAGGATTTCGAAGTCGACGTCCATCAGGATGGCGACGTCGAGCGGCACGCCCATTTCATCCAGCAGGTCCTCGAGGTCCCGCGCCTGCTGCCGGGTGCGCGGGAAGCCGTCCAGGATGAAGCCATCGGCGGCGTCCGGCCGGGCCAGCCGTTCGGACATGATGCCGAGCATGATCTCGTCCGAGACGAGATTCCCGGAATCGAGGGTGGATTTCGCCTTTTGCCCGAAACGGGTTTTCGCCGCAACGGCCTCGCGCAGCATGTCGCCGGTCGAGATATGGGGAATGCCCTTGCTCTCCGAGAGGATGCGGGCCTGGGTGCCCTTGCCCGACCCGGGGGCGCCGAGCAGTACGATGCGCATGTGCAATTCTTCTCCCGGTGGATGTCGTTGGGACTCGCTGGCCTTCGGGGCGAAGTACGCTACCGGCTATGACAACGGAGGTCAATGTTCAGCCGCCGGCGCGCGCCGGCAGGACCCCGCCTCGAAACGCTGAAGCGCCCGGGTTATTCCGTTATGCTGTCGCGCGTCGTACACGTGGGAGAACGTGCGCAATGCAGCCCAAGAATGCCTTCTACGCCCAGTCCGGCGGCGTCACGGCGGTCATCAATGCCTCGGCATGCGGCGTCATCGAGACGGCGCGCAAACACAAGAACCGCATCGCGAACGTCTACGCGGGGCGCAACGGGATCATCGGTGCGCTTACGGAGGACATGCTGGACACGGGCCGCGAAAGCGCGGCAACGATCGCCGCGCTGAAAAACATGCCCGGCGGCGCTTTCGGTTCGGCGCGCTATAAGCTCAAAGGCCTCGAGGACAACCGCGTGGAGTACGAGCGGCTCATCGAAGTGTTCCGGGCCCACGATATCGGCTATTTTTTCTATAACGGCGGCAACGACTCCATGGATACCGCGCACAAGGTGTCCCAGTTGTCGAAGAGGATGGGATTCCCGGTCGCCGCGATCGGCGTGCCGAAGACGGTCGACAACGATTTGCCGGTGACCGACAACTGCCCCGGCTTCGGCTCGGTCGCGAAATACGTCGCCGTTTCGACCCGGGAAGCCGCCATGGACGTCGCCTCCATGGCGTCGACGTCGACGAAGGTCTTCGTGCTCGAGGTCATGGGGCGGCATGCAGGCTGGATCGCTGCCGCCGGTGGGCTCGCCGGGACGGGTCCCGCCGAAGCACCGCACATCATCCTGTTTCCCGAGATCCCCTTCGAGGAGGCGGCGTTCCTTGCCCGGGTCAGGCAGTGCGTCGACGACTACGGCTACTGCGTGATCGTCGTGAGCGAAGGCGCCGCCTACGCCGACGGCCGCTTCCTCGCCGAAGCCGGGACACGCGACGCTTTCGGCCACGCGCAACTCGGGGGCGTCGCGCCCGTCGTGGCGCAGATGGTCCGCGACAAGCTCGGGTTCAAGTACCACTACGCGATCGCCGATTACCTGCAGCGCTCGGCCCGGCACATCGCCTCGGCCGTCGACCTAGAGCAGGCTTATGCCGTTGGCCGCGAAGCCGTACGGCTCGCCCTCGCGGGCAAGAGCGCCGTAATGCCGGTCATCAAGAGGACATCCGATGCGCCGTATCGCTGGAAAATCGATTCGGCCCCCCTGTCGCGGATCGCGAACAAGGAAAAGAAAGTCCCGCGACGCTACATCACGAAGGACGGCTTCGGCATCACGGCGGCCTGCCGCGCGTACCTGGAACCGCTGATCGGCGGTGAAGCGTACCCGCCTTATGTCAAAGGTCTGCCGAAGTACCCGACGCTCAAGAACGTCGCCGTAGCGAAAAAGCTGCAAGACAAGTTTGTGGTATGATCCGCCGCCAGCCGCGAGCCCCCGCGGGCCAATCGGGACTCGCCGGCGACCCGCACTCCGGCCGCGGTGACTCTTCAGCAGTCGCCCGTGCGGCGGATCCGGGAGACAACAACATCACGAATTCCGGGCGCCTACGCGTCGCCGGCATGCGCCGGCGGCCCGTATCGATGACGAGACCTGAAGCCTGGCGTACGACTTGGGGCAGAACCTTAAGGGGATAAGTAATGAGTAATGAGTTGGCACTGTGGGTGTCGATCGGTGCGGGCGTGCTCGCCATCCTGTTCGGCGTGTTCTCGGCGCGGTGGGTATTGCGGCAACCGGCAGGCAACGAGCGGATGCAGGCCATCGCCCTGGCCATCCAGGAAGGCGCCAATGCCTACATGAACCGCCAGTACACGACGATCGGGGTCGTCGGGGTGGTGTTGTTCGCCGTCCTCGGGTTTGCGCTCAACTGGGAGACTGCCGTGGGCTTCGCCATCGGCGCGATCTTCTCGGCTCTCGCCGGCTACATCGGCATGTACGTTTCCGTGCGGGCGAACGTCCGCACCGCCGAAGCCGCCACGCGCGGCGTGAACCCGGCGTTGAACATCGCCTTTCGCGGCGGTGCGATCACCGGCCTCCTGGTAGTCGGCCTCGGCCTCCTCGGCGTCGCTGGTTACTTCGCGCTCCTGCGCGAATCCGGCTTCTCCATGGACGATGCGATTCACGCGCTCGTCGGGCTCGCTTTCGGCGGGTCCCTGATTTCCATCTTTGCGCGACTGGGCGGCGGCATCTTCACGAAGGGCGCTGATGTCGGCGCCGACCTGGTGGGCAAGGTCGAAGCCGGGATTCCGGAGGACGACCCGCGCAACCCGGGCGTGATCGCCGACAACGTCGGCGACAACGTCGGTGACTGCGCCGGCATGGCCGCAGACCTTTTCGAGACCTACGCCGTCACGATCATTGCAACGATGCTGCTCGGCGGGCTCATCGCCACAGTCTACGGCGAATCGGCCGTCGTCTATCCGCTGGTTCTCGGTGCGGTGTCGATCGTCGCATCCATCATCGGCACGTTTTTCGTCAAGACCTCCGACGGCGGCAAGATCATGAGTGCGCTGTACAAGGGCATGATCGTCGCCGGCATTCTCGCGGCAATCGCGTTCTACTTCATTACGGACGCAATGCTCGGCGATACCGGCCAGGCACTGAACATCTACTGGTCGGCGCTCATCGGCCTCGGCCTGACGGCCGCCATGGTAGTCATCACCGAGTACTACACGGGCACCGAGTTCAAGCCGGTCCGCACCATTGCCCAGGCCTCGACGACCGGCGACGCGACGAACATCATCGCCGGCCTCGGCATCTCGATGAAGGCCACGGCCCTGCCCGTCCTGGCCGTCTGCCTGAGCATCTGGGGCGCGTTCGCCCTTGCGCCCGCCGGCGATACGCTCGCGGGCCTGTACAACATAGCGATCGCGGCAACCTCGATGCTGTCGATGACGGGCGTGGTCGTGGCGCTCGACGCGTTCGGCCCGATCACGGACAACGCCGGTGGCATTGCAGAGATGTCCGATCTGCCGCCGGAAGTGCGCAACATCACCGACAAGCTGGATGCCGTCGGCAACACGACCAAGGCGGTCACGAAGGGCTATGCCATCGGCTCTGCAGGGCTTGCCGCGCTGGTCCTGTTCGCGGACTACACGAACGCTCTCTCGGCGGAAGGCATCGATGCCGTGTTCGAGCTGGACGATCACCTGGTCATCATCGGACTGTTCATCGGGGGCCTCGTCCCCTACCTGTTCGGCGCCATGGCGATGGAAGCCGTCGGCCGCGCGGCCGGCGCCGTCGTGAACGAGGTGCGCCGCCAGTTCCGCGAGATCCCGGGCATCATGGAAGGCACCGGCAAACCCGATTACAGCCGGGCCGTCGACCTCCTGACGCGCGCCGCGATCAAGGAAATGATCGTGCCGAGTTTGCTGCCGATCCTCGTGCCGCTCGCCGTCGGGCTGTTGCTCGGCCCCAAGGCCCTGGGCGGCCTCCTGCTCGGGACGATCATCACCGGCCTGTTCGTCGCGATCTCGATGACCGCAGGCGGCGGCGCCTGGGACAACGCGAAGAAGTACATCGAAGACGGCAATTTCGGCGGGAAGGGCTCCGATGCCCACAAGGCCGCAATCACCGGCGACACCGT
The DNA here is from genome assembly GCA_036276805.1 of Woeseiaceae bacterium. GTDB lineage: Bacteria > Pseudomonadota > Gammaproteobacteria > Steroidobacterales > Woeseiaceae > UBA1847. The sequence goes on from DASUOE010000214.1 coordinate 5,272, forward strand.
CGGCGATCCTTACAAGGATACCGCCGGCCCGGCGATCAACCCGCTGATCAAGATCATCAACATCGTGGCGCTCCTGATGGTGCCGCTGCTCGGTTGATTGCAGCCGCGAGCGTTACGGGCGCCGCACGGTGCCCGTAACGCTCGCCCGGCCGTCAGTGCGACAGGACCCGGTGCACGCCGGTGAAGGACGTACTGCCGAGGGAGGCCGGGGCTTCGATGAAGTTGCCCTGCACGAAATCGATGCCGGTGTCGCGCAGCCAGTCGAAATCTTCCTGCAGCTCCACCTGCTCTGCGACCACGCGGAACTCGAGCTTGCGGGCGAGCTTGATCATCGCCGTCACCATTTCCTGGTTCACCTCGTCCGAGCGCAGGTTGCGCGTGTAGCTGCCATCGATCTTTACGTAGTCGATCGGCAGGTGCTTCAAGTGCGCGAACGAACCGAGCCCGCTGCCGAAATCATCGAGTGAGAACGTGCAGCCGATGCCGTGCAGGACTTCGATGAAGCGTTGCGCCTGCTGGATATTGGCGAGGATGGCCCGCTCGGTCACCTCGAAGCAGATGACGCCGGGCGCGACACCGGAATGGTCCAGGGCTTCGACCACGGAACCCAGGAAGTTTTCGTCCGCCAGTGTCTGACCCGAAAGATTGATCGCGCAGCTGCGATTGCCCGGCAGCTTGAGCTCGCCGCTTGCGATCGCCGTCAGCGTCGCGCTGACGACCCAGCGGTCGATCTGCGGCATCAGCTGATAGCGTTCGGCCGTGCGCAGGAATTCCGCGGTGTCCGCGGCGCGCCGGCGGGCGTCCGGCAATCGGATCAGGACCTCGACCGCAGGTCCCGAGTCGGCGGCACCGGACATCGCCAGGATAGGCTGCACCGCAAGTGCGAACCGGCCCTCGTGCAGGGCCTCCTGCAGGCGACGCAGCCATTCGATGTCCCCGCGCTCACGCGCAATCGCCTCGTCGCGCGCCGAATACACATGCACCCGGCCCCTGCCTTCCTGCTTTGCGACGTAGCAGGCCGAATCGGCCGCGCTCAGCACGTCCTGCAGCCCGCCGCTCGTCGGGGCGACTTCGACCAGCCCGATCGAGATGCCGACGTTGAAGATCTTGTCCTTCCACACGAACCGGTAGTCGGCCACGGCGTTGCAGATGTCGTTCGCGATCTGGCGTGCCTTGTCGAGCGGGCAGCCGATAAGTAGCGCGCCGAACTCGTCACCGCCCAGCCGCCCGACGTAGTCGGAGTCGCGCACCTTGTCCCGGATGAGCGCGGCGATCTCGCGCAGCATGTTGTCGCCCGCCTGGTGGCCGCAACTGTCGTTCACCGCCTTGAAGCGGTCGAGATCCATGTAGAACAGGATATGCGCCGTCTCGTCGGCATGCGCCGAGTTGAGCGCCTCGTCCAGCCGGCGCTCGAACTCCCGCCGGTTGATGAGGCCGGTCAGCGGATCGTGGGTCGCCTGGTAGCTCATTTTGCGGGTCAGCCCGCGCAGTTCGCTGACGTCATGGAAGACGACGACGGTGCCGGTGATACTGTTGCCCGGCCCGCGAATCGGCGAGGCGGACAGGTCGACGGAATGCTCCTGCTCGCTGTCCTGGCTCACCATGACTGCGCGACGGCCCATGTTGACGCGCCGCCGCATCGCGAGGCAACGCTCCACCGGGTCGCCGAGCGGGCGCCGGTCGGCGTCGTCGACGAGCGTGAACAGGTCGCTCACATTGCGGCCCGCCGCATCCTCGCGGTTCGTGCCGGTGAGCGACTCGGCCGCGAGATTCATGTAGTCGATGCGCCCGTCGTTGTCCGTGGTGATCACACCCTCGGCGATCGACTCGAGCGTGTACTGTGCCTGTCGCCGCGAACGCGACAGGGACAATTCGAGGCTCTTGCGGTGACTGACGTCGCGGGCGACGGTCAGCACCGCCGGCTCGCCGTGGTAGTCGATGTTCGCGCTTTGCGCCTCGACCCACAGGCCGGCGTCAGTGCCGCTGATCAGCTGGATCTCGAGTTTCCGGGGCGCATCTTCCCCGGCGAGCCGCTTCGCAATGGTTTTCCGGAACAGCGCCCGGTAGGCCGGCTTGACGAGATCGGCCACGTCGCGACCGGCGAGTTGCAACGGGTCCATGCCGACGAGCTCGGCCGCCGCCGCGTTCGCCAGGAGGATCTTCTCGTTGTGAATCAGGACGATCTCCGGGAGCGTCTGTGCGAAATCCCGGAACAGGCGGTCGCGACTCGCCAGTTTCTGGTCGCGCTCGCCGAGCGCATCGAACAGGCGGTTCAGGGTGGTTGCGAGCCGCGCCGCCTCGGGTTCCACCGGGACTTCGAGGCGTCGGCCGACGGAGGCGTCCGCCGACACGGCGTAAAGCTCTGCATTGAGCTTCGCGTAGCGGCCGGCGAGCGCGCGAGCGCGCGACCGCGCGATGACGAGCGCGACCACTGCCGCCAGCAGCAAAGCGGAAAGCAGGGCTATGGTGATTACCGCGCCGGCCGGCATCAGGCGGGCCGCGCTTGCTGTCGCGTCTGCGTCATTTGTTATTATTGGCCGCCCGCGGCTCCCCCCTTCCCCGGAGAAGCTGCGGAACTGGAACAGCCGTCAATGTAGGGCCAGCCACAGGATAGCCCAGCCGGTAAAGGCAACTTGCTCGATTCACCATAATTCTGCATGCCCCGGACTGGCGTGCCGGGACCGGCGGAGCGGACCGTTTTCGCCTCCGGACATAGTCTCACATCGTCACAGGAAACACGGATGAACACCGAGATCGCCCGCGAAAAAATGATCGAGCAGCAGGTGCGCGCATGGGATGTCTTCGACCCCGACGTACTGGGCGTGCTGGCCGAGATTCCCCGCGAGCGGTTTGTGCCGCGCGAATACCGCGCGCTCGCCTTTTCCGACACCAGTATTCCGATAGGCTGCGGCCAGTTCATGATGACGCCGACCCTGGAAGGCCGGGCTCTGCAATCTCTGGAACTCGACGGCGGCGAGAAGATCCTGGAGATCGGGACGGGCAGCGGATTCCTGACGGCCTGCCTCGCGAAACTGGGCGCACATGTCACCAGCATCGAGATCTTCGCCGAGTTGTCGCGGCGCGCACGCGCGCGCCTCGACGACGCGGGCATCGAGAACGTCGATCTCCAGTGCCTGGACGCCACGGCACAGCTGCCGCCCGGGCGCTTCGATGCGGTCGTGGTGACGGGCTCGATTCATCGCTTCGATCCGCGCTACGGCGATGTCCTGGCGGCCGACGGGCGGCTGTTCGTCGTCGTCGGGGACCCGCCGGCGATGGACGCACTCAGCGTCCATCGCACCGGCGAGGGTGAGTGGGCCAGGGAATCGTTGTTCGAGACCGTGCTCCCGCCGCTCGTGAATGCCGGACCGCCGCCGCAGTTCTCGTTTTGAGGGCAGGACCGAAGCTTGGCCACGAAACCACATCGGAACCTGCTGCATCTAATCGAGGTCCCTGTAGGCGGGGCCGCTTTGTGGGGACGCGGCTTACGGCCGGTTTCTTCCCTTCACTGATTTAGTGATATAGTCGACCATAACACTCCAAGGCAGCGTCTGCCGTGCCTGACAGGAACGCTACGAATATGAAAAAAGCGAATAAAATGCTGGGCTTATTGACGATAGCGACGCTCGCGGCCCCGTCGGGGGCGGTCCACGCTGCATCGCTGTTGGAGGTCTACCAGCAAGCCCTGCAGAGCGATCCGCTGATCCACGAAGCCGAGGCCCGCCGCCTCGCCGCCCTGGAGGCGGAGCCGCAGGCGCGCAGTTTCGTGCTGCCCCAGGTAGCCGTGGATGCCGACTGGGTCCAGACCACGAGCGAGGGCGATACCCAGACCCAGGACCAGGCGGGTAACCCGAGCATCGTGAATCTTAGGGACGAAGTCGAACGCATGGGTTGGCAGCTCGGCCTCAGCCAGACCCTGTTTCGCTGGGACCAGATCGTCCAGTTGCGCCAGGCTGACAAGGTGGTCGCGCGTGCGGAAGTGAATCGCGAGGCGGCCCAGCAGGATCTGATCGTCCGCGTCGTGGAGGCGTATTTCAACGTACTCGCCGCCGAGGACCGCCTGCTCGCCATTCACGCCAACCGCAACGCGATCGCACGCCAGCTCGAACAGGCCAAGCAGCGTTTCGAGGTCGGCCTTATCGCGATCACCGACGTGCAGGAATCGCAGGCCGCCTTCGACCAGGCCGGCGCCAGCGAGATTGCCGCCAAACGCGAGCTCGCGACCGCGCGCGGATTCCTGCGTGAAATCACCGGGGAGTACATCGACGAACTCGAAGCACCGACGGAAGACTTGCCGTTGATCAGCCCCGACCCGGATAGCGAAAACCAGTGGGTCAATCTCGCCCTCGACCAGAACCTGGCACTGGTTTCGACCCGCATCGACGAACAGTTGGCCCGGGACGAGATCGCGTATCGCCGTACCGGCCATTATCCGACGGTGGACCTCGTGGCGGGGACAGGGAACAACACCAGCTCGATCGACCGCACGCTCGGCTCGCAGTCCTTTTCCCTGCCGGATTCCGACATCGACGGCGAATCCATCGGCATCCAGTTCAGGCTGCCGATCTTCTCGGGCGGTTACGTCTCGTCGCGCGTTCGCGAAGCCGTCTACCTGCACCGTGCGACCCAGGAGGTCCTGCAGCGCGTGACCCGCGAGACGGAGCGGCAGGCCCGCGATGCCTATCTCGGCGTGCTCTCCGAGATCAGCCGCGTGCAGGCCCTGGCCCAAGCCGTGGAATCGAGCCGCACGGCGCTCGAAGCGACCCAGGCCGGCTTCGAGGTGGGCACGCGCACGATCGTCGACGTCCTCGACTTCCAGTTCCAGCTGTACCAGGCCATCACCAACTACCGGCAGGCACGCTACGACTACCTGCTGAACTACATGCGCCTCAAGCAGGCCGCCGGTACGCTGCAGATACAGGACCTCGAGGTCGTGGAGCCGTTTTTCGAGGATCGGCAGACGCCGGAAGAGCAGTTCGCCGAGGAAGAGGAAGAACAGGAATCGCCCTGACCGCCGCGACGCCCGCGCGGTTTTCGTCAGCGGGCGACCACCAGGGGCGTGATCACGCTCATCAGGCGCGACAGCGCCCCTCGATTTGCATCGAGCAGGTTGCGCGCAGCGGCGCCGACCTGCCGGCGCGTGTCCGGCTTGCTCAGGAATTCGTGCACCATCGTGACGAGCCCGTCCGTGTCCTCGACCAGCCGGCACGCGTCGTGTTCGATGAAGCTTTCGGCGATTTCCTGTGCGTTGAACACGTGCGGGCCGGTCAGAATCGGGATGCCGAAAGCGGCCGGTTCGAGCAGGTTGTGGCCACCGACCGGCACCAGGCTCCCGCCGACGAATGCAATGTCGCTCGCGGCGTAGAACAGTGGCACGTCGCCCATGGTGTCGCCCAGGTATACGCTCGTGTCCGGCGCGCAGGCGGCGCCGCTGCTCCGCGTTACGAACGGAATACTGCGCCGTTCGAGCACGTCGCGGACGGCCGCGAAGCGTTGTGGGTGCCGCGGCACGAGCACGAGAAGCAGGTCAGGCCATTCCATGCGCAGGCGCGCGTGTGCGTCGAGGACACGCTCTTCCTCCCCTTCGTGCGTGCTGGCGGCGATCCAGACGGGGCGATCGGCCTTGAGTACGTCATGCCGGAACCGCGCGCCCCGTTCGATAAGATCCGGGGGCATCTCCGGGTCGAACTTGATGTTGCCGATCACGCGGGTGCGCTCCCGGCTTGCGCCGAGCGACATGAAGCGGTCCGCGTCGGCCTCGCTCTGAGCGGCAATCACGATGCCGTGTGACAGGGTCTCGCGAAACAGCGGCAACAGCTTGCGATAGCTGTTGACGGAGCGAGGCGAAATGCGTGCACTGACTAGCACGAGCGGGATTTTGCGTTCGCCGCATTCCCGGTACAGGTTGGGCCAGATTTCCGTTTCCATCACGAGGGCGATGGCAGGCTGTACCGCGTCGAAGAAGCGGCCTACGGCATCCGGCGTCTCGAACGGGATGTAGGCATGCGCCACCGAATTGCCGAACAGTTTGTGCACGCGCGCCGCACCGGTCGGCGTGACCGTGGTGACGAGCAGCGGGTGGTCGGGCCACTGACGCTGCAGCGAGCGGATCAGCGGCGCTGCGGCGACCACCTCGCCGACGGAAACGGCGTGCACCCAGAGACACTCGTCGAGGCGCGGATAGCCGAAGCCGAAGCGCTGTGCAAGCTGTGGGCGGTACTCCCGGTTGACGAGAGCCCGAACCAGCCAGTACAGGGCAAAGGGGACGAAAAGGACGTAGGTCAGCAGGTGATACAGCAGCTTCACGGCGGCCGGCGCCCTAAACGCCGGCTTTCAGCCGTTCGATGATGCCGCTCGTCGAACGCCCGTCGAGGAAAGCCAGCACACGCACCTCGCCGCCTTGGTCCAGCACAGCGCGAGCGCCCGCTATCTCCTCGGGGCGGTAATCGCCACCCTTGACGAGTACGTCCGGCAGCACCGCGGCAATCAGGTCGGCAGGCGTGTCCTCGTGGAACGGCACCACCCAGTCCACGGATGCGAGTCCCGCCAGCACGAGCATGCGGTCCTCGAGGCTGTTCACCGGGCGACCGGCGCCTTTCAGACGCTGAACGGAGGCATCGTCGTTCACCGCCACGACCAGCCGATCGCCAAGACTCTTGGCTTCCTCGAGGTACGCGACGTGTCCGGCATGCAGGATGTCGAAACAGCCGTTCGTCATCACGATCTTTTCGTTGCGCTCCCGGGCTTCCGCGACGACCTGCGGCAGGCGATCGCGCGCGACGATCCCTCCGCCGCCCTGCCCCCGCGCGTGTAACGCGACCCTGATCTCCGTCGGTGTGACGGTTGCCACGCCGATCTTGCGTACTACCAGGCCTGCGGCGACGTTCGCGAGAGCGGCCGCGGCGGCGAGCGGCTCGCGCGCGGCGACCGCGCCCGCCAGCGTCGCGATGACCGTGTCGCCGGCGCCGGTCACGTCGTACACCTCGCGTGCGGCGGTCGAAAGGAACAGGGGTTCGGCATCGCGCTCCAGCAGCAGCATCCCCTTCTCGCTGCGCGTGATCAACAGCGCCTCGAGATCCAGGTCTTCGATCATGGCCGTGCCGCGTGTGACGAGTTCGGCCTCGCTCTCGCACACGCCGGCGACCGCCTCGAACTCGCCCTGGTTCGGCGTGAGCAGCGTCGCGCCGCGATACTTGTCGAAATCGCGGCCCTTCGGATCGACCATTACGGGAACGGCGGCCCTGCGGCACGCAACGATCATCGCCCGCACTTCCGCGAGGGCACCCTTGTCGTAATCGGAAAGCACCACCGCGCCCGCGCCAGGGATGGTCCCCGCGAGCATTGCGGCGAGAGCGCCGCCCGTCACCGGGGACTTGTCCTCGCGATCGAGGCGGATCAGCTGCTGCCCGCGGCTCTGGACCCTGAGCTTCGTGATCGTCGGCTTGCCCGCCACGGCTTCGAACCGGCAGTCGATGCCGCGGTCGGACAACAACCGTTCGAGCGTTGCCGCAGCGG
>DASUOE010000215.1:0-3065 GCA_036276805.1 Woeseiaceae bacterium
GCGGAAGAGTTCGACGCGATGCGCGACGCCGCCGAGCGAGCGCTCGCCGCGCGGCCGGGTTACCCGGCCGCGCTTTTCAACCTTGCGCTGGCGCAGGTGCATGACGGCGACGCGGCCGCGGCGCTCGCGACACTTCAGCCGCTCGCCGCTCAGCAGATCGACCTCGGTATTGCGGCCGCGCCCGAATTCGCGCCGCTGCAGGAACACCCGGCGTGGCCACGCTTCGCGGCGTCGATGGCGGCGGCCCGGGAGCCGGTCGGCGCCGCGGACGAGGCCTGGACGCACCCGGTCGGCGACTTCGTGCCCGAGGGCATTGCCGTCGCGCCAGGCGGGCGCGAGGCGTGGATCGGCAGCATCCGCTTCGGGACCATCCAGCGGCTCGGCGGGAGCGATGGCGTCGTCGCGCGGCCGGGCCCGCACTGGAGCGTGTACGGCATGCGCCTGCGCGGCGACCGCCTGTGGTTCGTGAGCGCCGCGGTCGGGCAGTTCGCCGCACTCGATGCCGCAGATGCCGGCCGCACCGGGTTGTTTTCCGTCGATGCCAACGGCGGGGTGTCGACCGCCGAAACGGTCCTGCCGACGCGTGGCGGCCCGCAGGTCCTGGGCGACCTCGAGTTCGGTCCGGACGGCGACGTCTTTCTCGCCGACCAGGCCGGCGGCATCGTCTACCGGTACGAACCCGACGAGGGCCGGCTCTCCGCGCTGACCGAACCGGGCCGGTTCGTCTCACCGCAGGGCGTGGCGCTCGCCGCGGACGGCCAACGCCTGTACGTGGCGGATTACGCGCGCGGTCTCTTCCGTCTCGACACCGGCACCGGCGTCGCGACGCAAGTACCGGCAGATGCGGCCACGAGTCTCTACGGCATCGACGGGCTGTACCGCTACGGCAACTCGCTCATCGCGATCCAGAACGGCATACAGCCGAATCGCGTCGTGCTGCTCGAGCTGTCGGCGGACGGAACGTCCGTCGCCGGGAGCCGGATCCTGGCCATGAACCTGCCGGCGTTCGACGAACCGAACCTGGGGCAGGTACTCGGCGACGACTTCTACTTCATCGCGAACAGCCACTGGAACCGCTTCGACGCGGACGGCAACCTGCCGGCGGGGCTGGCCGGTCCGGTCGTGCTCCGCCTGCGCCTGCCGGTCGATCGGTAACCTGCCCCCGCGCGCCGCGCGCCGCGTGGTCGCGGCATTCAGCGGGACGCCGGCGACGCTGGCAGCCCGCGACGATAGCAGGCCGGGACTTCCTTACCGCTCGCTGCCCAGCCGGATGTCGGCCACGATCGGCAGGTGATCGGAGCCGACGCGCGGGCCGGTCTCGAAGCGGGTCACCGCGACGTCTTCGGAGACGAGGAAATGGTCGATGGGGATCATCGCCGGCGGGAAGAACACGGGCCAGGTCGGCTCGACACCGAAGCCCTCGCGGGCGTTGCGCAAGCCCCCGTCGGCGATGAGCCTGTCGTAGGGGTGCGCCCACATCGTCAGGTTGAAATCGCCGGCGACGACGAGCGGGCGGGGGGTGCGCGCCGCCAGCCTCGCGAGCGCGGCGAGCTGCAGGTTGCGGTCGCCGGTACCGTTGTCGCTGATCGGGTTCGCGGCGTGCAGGCCGATGACCTGCAACCGCTCCTGGCCGACGGCGATGTTCGCGACGATCTCCGGATAACCGCGCGGCGGGGCGAAATTCACCGCAGAAGCCTCGATGGGCAGCCTCGAATAGAGTGCGATGCCGAAGAAATCTTCGCGGACCTCGACGACGCGATACGGATATTCGTCCTCGAGGTCGCGGAGCGACGCGAGCCATGCCGGCGTCACCTCCTGCATGAGAACGATGTCCGGCGACTCCGCGGCGACGAGCGCGCGGAAGCGCTCGGAACTGCCGTTCGTCGCCAGGACGTTTGCGTTCAGGAGCCTGACGCTGACGGAACCCGTCCCGGCATTGGCCACCGGCAGGTACCAGGGCAGGACGAACCAGGCGTTCAGCGCGATCGCGGCCACGCCGAGGACGATGTACCGCGGCCAGCGGAGCCACAGGAACGCGATCGTCAGCGCGACGGCCGCGACGAAATACTGCAGCCGGAAGTGCGCGAACAACGCGATGAGCCGGTGCCACTCGTCGAACACCGTGACGAGCGAAATCGCGGCGGTCAGGATGAGCGCGACTTCGAGAAGGTGCTGGCCGAATTCGCGCAGGTTTCGCCGGCTCGCCATGGCCGTGCCGCGTCTCAGTCGTCGATGCGGATTTCGAGTATCTCGACCGTCTCGAGGGGCACGTCCCCATGGCCGCCCCGGGTACCGGTCGCGACGCCCGCAATCGCGTCGACCACTTCCATGCCGTCCGTCACGGACCCGAACACCGCGTAACCGTAGTCGCGCGTACCGTGATCGAGGAACGTGTTGTCCTTGAGGTTGATGAAAAACTGCGCGGTGGCGCTGTCGACCGCCGAAGTCCGCGCCATGGCCAAAGTGCCCCGGCGGTTGCTCTCGCCGTTTTTCGCCTCGTTCCTGATCGGCGCGCCCGTCTTCTTCTGGCGCATGTCGGCGTCGAAGCCGCCGCCCTGGATCATGAAATTCGGGATGACGCGATGAAAGATCGTGCCGTCGAAGAAGCCGTCGGCCGCGTACTGTCGGAAATTCGCGCACGTGACCGGCGCCTTTTCGTCGAACAGCTCCACCGTGATGTCGCCGTGATTCGTCCTGATCGTGATCATTTCTGGCCGTAACCTCAGTCGGTTCGCGCCGCGGCGCGCGCGCTCGTTACCCGAGGCTGCCCCGCGTAGTCGTGCGTGCAGTGTATCGCCCTCCAGCCGTGCCGGCGAAGAATATCCGCCACGGCCTCAGCCTGGCCGGTGCCGTGCTCGACGAGCAGCATTCCGCCTTCCGGCAGCAGGGCCGCGCAATCCCGCGCGAGCACGCGGATCGCCTCGAGGCCGTCGACGCCGCCGACCAGGGCCACGTGCGGTTCGGCGCGGAGTGCGGCGAGCGCCGGGTCGCCTTCCCGCACGTACGGGGGATTCGACATAACGAGACCGAAGCGCCGGCCCCGGACCGGTTCCGTCCAGTGCCCC
>DASUOE010000216.1:0-11936 GCA_036276805.1 Woeseiaceae bacterium
GAACACCGTAGTAAAAATGAGCGCACTGCTGCTCACGCTCGGTCTTGCCGCCGGCTGCGCCAACAATACCTCGCTCGAAGAGGTTCGTGGCACGGCTGAGCAGGCCGCAGCCGATGCCGCAGCTGCCGCTTCGGCTGCAGAAGCTGCACGCGCGGCGGCTGATCGCGCCGCACAGGCTGCCTCGAGCGCCCAGAGCACTGCCGATCGTGCCCTCTCGGCTGCAACCGAATCGCAGGCTTGCTGCGAAGCGAATCGCGAGGCAATGGACCGGATGTTCCAGCGGTCGATGTCGAAATAAGTTCTTCGACCAAGGACCTTTTGAGACGCCGCGCTGGTCGCGGCGTTTTTTTGCCCGCCCGCAGCGACGGGTATCGTTCGCCCGAGGTTCCTGCCGGGCGTCCTTACCGATGCATCGGTTCGCGCCGCTACTCGAATGCCGTGCTGATCGCTGGATTCGCTGCCTGTTCGCCGACCACGACGGGCAGGCCGTCGGAACGCCCGATCGCCGCCTCGACGAGCGACCAGTCGAGTTCGCCGCTGCGCTCGGCCGTCGCCGCGATGAACTGCTCGGTCGCATAGGTCAGCGGATCCTTCGCCGGCGGCGCGACGAACTCGCCCTCGGCGCTGGCGGAAGACGCCGCGTCCGACGCCGCGTCCGACGCCGCGTCCGACGCCGGTACCGTCGCGGTGGCTTCGGGCGTGTAGGCGAGCACCGGGTGCACTTCCATCACCAGCGAATCGCCGTCCCAACCGAGCTTCACCGGCTCATTGATGATGCGCACCCGCGTGTTCACCGGCACGCGCTCGAACAGAAACTCGATATCCTCGGGATACATGCGCAGGCAGCCGTGCGTAACCTGCATGCCGACGCCCGCCGGCCGGTTCGTGCCGTGAATGAGGTAGCCCGGCAGGCCGAGCCGCATCGCGTGCGCACCGAGCGGGTTGTCGGGCCCGGGCGGAACGACCGGCGGCAGCGGACGGCCTTCCGCCTCGTGTTCCTCGCGCACGGACTGCGGCGGATACCAACTCGGGTTCACGGTCTTCTGCACGATGCGCGTGACACCGATCGGCGTCGCCCAGTCCTGGCGGCCGATGCTGACGGGGAACGTCATGACGACCGGGGCCTCGCCGTTCTTCGCCGGCGGGAAGTAATACATGCGGTACTCGGCAATGTTCAGCACTACGCCCTCACGTGGCGCCGCCGGCAATACGAAACGGCCGGGCAGGACGACCACCGTGCCGGCGCCTGGCAGCCACGGGTCGATGCCCGGGTTGGCGCGCACCATGTCCTGGTAACCGAAACCGTGCTCACGGCCGATGTCGAGCAACGTATCGTCGTGCCGGGCGACGACCGTCCGCACTTCGCCGATGACGTCGACGCCCGCCGGCGGCAGCTCGAACGTCGCCGCCGCTGCCTGCGTGGCGACGAGCGCAGCTGCCAGGACCAGTACGACCTGCCGTGCCTTGATCATGCTATTGACCCTTCTCATCGTGTTCGATGATTGCCGTCTCGGCCTCGGCGGCGGCCAGCCATTCCCCGAGTGCCGGGCTGGCGAGCACCTTCGCCGGATAAGAACGCGCCGATTCCGGTACCTGCACATCGTACGTGCGAAAGCGCAGGACGACAGGTGCATACATCACATCGGCGATGCTGAACCGGCCGAACAGCCACCCGCCGCCGTAGCGCGCCGCGCAGTCCTGCCAGATCGCCACGATGCGATCGATGTCCGCGGCCAGCTCGTCGGTCAGGGGCACGCGGCGGCCGAGCGCGCGGCAATTCATCGGCATCCGGGAGCGCAGCGCCGCAAAGCCCGAATGCATCTCGGCACTGACGGCGCGCGCCCGGGCCCGCGCTTGCGGGTCGGCGGGCCAGAGCACCTTGTCCGGGAAGCGTTCGGCAACCGTTTCGGCGATAGCGAGCGAATCCCACACGGTCTCGCCGTCGAGCAGGAGGACCGGCACGCGGCCGGCCGGCGACACGGCGGCGATCGCGGCTCGCGTGCCCGGTTCGTCGAGTGCGATCTGGCGTTCGTCGAACGCGATTCCGGCCTCGCGCAGGAGCAGCCAGGCGCGCAGAGACCAGCTCGAGTAGTTCTTGTTGCCGATGACGAGGGTGACGGGCATGGCTCGCTCGCGAGCTCGTGAGGTGACTGTGCGGCCATGGTAGCCAGCCGCGGGCATCTTTAGAAGCGCATCAGCACCGAGCCCCAGGTGAATCCGCCGCCGAAGGCTTCCATGAGGACGAGCTGGCCGCGCCGGATGCGCCCGTCTCGCACGCCGACGTCGAGCGCCATGGGCACTGACGCCGCGGACGTGTTGCCGTGGTCCTGCACCGTCATGATCACTTTTTCCATCGGCAAGCCGAGCCGCTTGGCGGTCGCCTGGATGATGCGGATGTTCGCCTGGTGCGGCACGAGCCAGTCGAGCTCCGACTGGTCGATGCCCGCCGACTCGAGCGCGAGGCTTGCGACATCGCCGAGCGTGTTGACGGCCACCCTGAAGACGTCCTTGCCGCTCATCATGATCGCAGCTTCGTCGGTGCCGGCCTTTGCGAGGTCCTTCGACGCGCCGTAGGGATAGTAGAGCAATTCCTTGTACTGGCCGTCGGCACCGAGATGCGTCGTCAGGATGCCCGGCTCCGCCGACGGTTCCACGATGACGGCACCGGCGCCGTCGCCAAACAGCACGCACGTGTTGCGGTCGCTCCAGTCCACGAGCTTCGTGATGCATTCCGCACCGATCACGAGTGCGCGTTTTGCGGCGCCCAGGCGAATGAACTTGTCGACCGTCGTCAATGCGTAGATGAAGCCCGTGCACGCGGCTTCGAGGCTGAACGCCGGACACGGCGGAATGCCGAGGCGATGCTGGACGAGCGTGGCGACGTTTGGAAAGATCAGGTCGGGCGACGTCGTGCCTATGACCACCATGTCGATGTCCGCGGGCGTGACGCCGGCGGCGGTCATCGCCGTCTTCGCGGCCTCGACGCACATGTCGGAAGTGGTCTGGTCGGGCGCCACGCAATGGCGCCGCTCGACCCCGGTGCGCGTGCGGATCCATTCGTCGGTCGTATCGACCATCTTCTCGAGATCGAAGTTCGTAAGGACCTTCTCCGGCAGGTACCGGCCCGTGCCGGCGATTCTCGAGTACGTCATGCCGCTTCCTGGCGCAGCAGGTCGCCGATCTGCTGCGGCACCTGGTTCCGGACTTCGACGACGGCAGTATCGATCGCGTGCTGGAAAGCGTACGCATCGGCGCTGCCGTGGCTCTTGATAACAATACCATTAAGCCCGACGAGGGTGGCGCCGTTATAGGCGCGCGAATCGGTTTCGCGGGCGATGCGCCGGAGCACGGGTCCGGCCAGCAGGGCCTGCAGGCGCGACGTCCAGTTCCGGGTGAAGGCGCGGCGCATATGGTGCTTGATGAGCCCCACGATGCCTTCCATGGCTTTCAGCGCAACGTTGCCGGAGAAACCGTCGGTAACGACGACATCGGCTTTCCCGCTGAAGAGATCGTTGCCCTCGATGAAACCGACGTAATTGAGCGTGCTCGCCTGCAGGAGCGCGGCCGCCTCGCGCACGGTGCCGTTGCCTTTGGTGTCCTCGGCGCCGATGTTGAGGAGCGCCACCCGCGGGTTGTCGATGCGCCGGATATCGGCGGTCACGATGGAACCCATAAGCGCGAACTGGAACAGCTGCTCGGCCGTGCATTCGGCGTTGGCGCCGAGATCGAGCATGTGGATGGAGCCCGCGAGCGCGGGCAGCTCGGCGATGATCGCGGGGCGGTCGATGCCGGGCAGCATCTTGAGCACGAACTTCGCGGTCGCCATCAGCGCACCGGTATTCCCGGCGCTGACACAGGCCTGCGCCTCGCCGGATTTCACGAGGTCGATGGCGACGCGCATCGACGAGTCCTTCTTCTTGCGTACGGCTTCGCCCGGGGCATCGCTCATCGCGACCACCTCGGAGGCGTGGACGATGCGCAGGCGCGGATCGTCCCCGACGATCCGCGTGACCAGCGTCTCGAGCAGGCTTCGGTCGCCGACGAGAATGAGCTCGATGTGCCGGTATTTCTTCAGCGATTCGCCGGCGGCCTGCACGACGACCTCCGCGCCGAGGTCTCCGCTCATCGCGTCCAGGGCGATTGTCGAGAGGGTTCCCATTGCGGAGGCCCGGGCGGGTGCGCCTTGTGAGTCCCGGCCAACAGGCCGCGTCACTCGTCGACGGGCGCGGACGAAACGCCGACTAGTCTTCGTCGTGCGCGGGTTCGGGTTCTGCGATGACCTGTTCGCCGCGGTAGAAACCGTCCGGCGATACGCGGTGCCGCAGGTGCGTCTCGCCGGACGTCGGGTCGACCGAGAGCGCGGGGTTCTTCAGCTTGTCATGCGAACGTCGCATGCCGCGCCGGGATGGGGTCTTGCGACTTTTCTGCACAGCCATTTGCTTTACTCCAGTCCGGACGAAGCGGCCGCCTGCCGGCTGCCGTCGTCGTGCTAATTCCTGCCCGCCTCGTCCATGCGCGCCTTGAGATCCGCGAAGGGCCGCGTGGTGTCCCCATCCGGCCGGCTCTCGCCGGTAACGACGCAACGGGCGTCGTCACTATGACGGGCCGACAAGGGCAGCGCCATGACCAGCAGTTCGTCGACGACATCTAGGGGACGTACCCGCTCGTCGTCGAGCTCCCACAATTCCCGCTCGTCCTCGCGATGGCTGCCGTGAGCGGTCGTGAATCGCACGTCCACGCGCGACTCGAGCGGCCATTCGAACGGCTCGAGACAGCGCTGGCAGACCGCCGGGACGCGCGCCGTCAGCCGGCCGGTCGCCGTGGCCTGCCCGGCTGTCGCCGGGGCGAACGCGAGCCGCCCGCGGACGGCCGACTTGCGCCAGTCCTTCGGCATGCGGGCATCCCCGAGCGCGGCAAGGTCCCGCTCGATGCTGTCCGAGAGCCGCTCAAAACTGCCGATTTCCTCTTGAAAATCAACAATCTGGCGAGTCTCCGCCAGCGCTCTGAGCGGCTGCGTGTCGCGCAGCACATCCGCCATGGCGCGCGCATGATAAGTACCTCCGGGGCGGGTGTCAAAGCATCGGCGCCGGCGGCAAGCGGAAATTCACGATTGCCTGGGCCAATCCGGGTAGACTCCCGGGTTCGATTGCGCAAGCACCTGATTCCGTATGCAAAACCCTGCCGCACGCCGCATCGTCCTGGCATCTTCGTCGCCCTACCGGCGCGGACTCCTGCACCGCTTTCTCGACGAGTTCGAGACGCGGTCCCCGGGTGTCGATGAAACCGGCCAGGAGGGTCTCGAACCGGCGGCGCTGGCGACGCGGCTGGCCCGCCTCAAGGCCGAGGCCGTGTCCGCGACGACCCGCGACGCACTCGTCATCGGCGCGGACCAGCTGGCCGTCCTCGAAGACCGGGTGCTCGGGAAACCCGGTACGCCGCAAAAGGCGGTCGAACAATTGCTCGCCGCCTCCGGCAAGACAATGCGCTTTCTCACGGCCGTCTGCATTCTCGACCCGGTCTCGCGCAACCGTTTCGAGCACACCGACACGACGACTGTGCGCTTCCGCCGCTTCGACCGCCGCCTGGCGGAAGCCTACGTGCGGCACGACAAGTCTTCCGATTGCGCCGGCAGTTTCAAGCTCGAGGGCGCGGGCTTCGTCCTGTTCGAGTCGGTGACGACCGAGGACCCGACGGCACTGATCGGCCTGCCGATGATATGGGTCGCAGGCCGGCTGCTGGAGCTCGGCTATCTCCTGCCCTGAACGCCGCACGGCTCATTCCAGCCGGCCGAGGAACGCGTCGAGGTCCGGCGCGAGCGGCGCCGTGAAGTGCAACTCGTTGCCACTGTCGTCGGGGAAGGCGATGGACTGCGCGTGCAGGAACAGCCGCCTGAGACCCTGCCGGGCAGACCGGGCGTTGACGTCCGGGTCACCGTAACGTTCGTCGCCGGCGAGCGGGAAACCGGCGTGCGCGGCGTGTACGCGAATCTGGTGCGTGCGGCCCGAGAGCGGCACGCATTGCAGCAGGCTGTAGTCGCGGTAGCGGCGCGACAGCCGGATGCGGGTGGCGGCAGGCTTGCCGCCGGGACTGACGATGACGTGGCGTTCGCCGCCCTTCCGGTGCGTGACCTCGAGCGGCGCGTCGACCTGTGTCTCCCCGAGCTGCCAGTCGCCGGCCGCCAGGGCGAGATAGTTTTTCTCCACGACGCCGTCACGGAAGCGCGCATGCAGTTCGCGGAGGGCGCTGCGGCGCTTTGCGAGAACCAGGCAGCCGGATGTCTCCCGATCGAGCCGGTGCACCAAGGCCAGTTCTTTCAGGTCCGGCCGCGCATGCCGCAGCAGTTCCACGACGCCGTGACTGACGCCGCTGCCGCCGTGCACCGCGAGGCCGGCAGGCTTGTCGATGACGAGGAGTCGCTTGTCCTCGTACAGCACGTGCTCGAGCACCGCCTCTGCGTTCCGGCCCGGCGGCGGTGCGCCCGGCGCACTGATACGCACCGGCGGGATGCGCACCTCGTCGCCTGCCGCGAGCTTGTATTCCGCACGGACCCGCCCCCCGTTCACGCGGACTTCGCCGCGCCGCAGCAGCCGGTACACCCGCCCGCTCGGCACGCCCGGCAGCTCCCGGCGCAGGAAATTGTCCACCCGCTGGCCCGCCGTTTCAGCGTCCACGCGGAGCTTGCGCACGGGCAGGGCCACCGTACCGGGATCGTCTTCGGACTTTTCTTGCATGATCAATGACTTGATGGACGTCGACCTTGTGGTATATTAGCGCCTCGTGCGGGGCATCGTGAGCATACGGTCAATATCCACCGCTTGCGACATCGCCCGCACGGGATGTTTAACCCAGGGTTATCGTGAGACAGTGCGGCGCCGGCAATTCCGCCGGATCCTGCCCTGTCGCCGGTACCTTTCATTGAAGCTGTTTTTCCGGTCCCGCACAGCGTGTGACCGGGCATCTCCGGCAGCGAGCGCGGATTCCGCCGAGCGCCAAAGCGGCACCACCGCAGGGAAATCATGCTGATTTTTTTCTGGGCCGTGAACTCTCTGATTCACGCGCTCCACGTCACGGACAGGCCACCCGCCAGCGTTTTTCAGCGCGGCGGCCGCGAGCCTGTCCCGGCCTGCGCGCCTCTCCTGGTCTCTCACCGGGCTTCCGGCCCCGATTCGCTGCCCCCATACCAATCAAAAGCAGGGCAACATGAAAAGAATGCTGATCAACGCAACTCAGGCAGAAGAGTTGCGCATGGCAATGGTCGATGGCCAGCGCCTGTACGACCTGAACATTGAAGGACCCTCGAACGAGCGCAAGAAAGCCAACATCTACAAGGGCCGCATAACCCGCATCGAGCCGAGCCTCGAGGCGGCGTTCGTCGATTACGGTGCGGAGCGCCACGGGTTCCTGCCACTCAAGGAAATATCGAGCGAGTATTTCATTCGGCCGACCGAGTCGGGCAAGCCGAACATCAAGGATGTCCTGAGGGAAGGCCAGGACATCGTCGTCCAGATCGACAAGGAAGAACGCGGCAACAAGGGTGCCGCGCTGACGACCTACGTCAGCCTTGCCGGGCGCTTCATCGTCCTGAAGCCCAACAAGCCGCGGTCCGGCGGCGTCTCGCGCCGCATCGTCGGTTCCGACCGCGAGGTGGCACGCGACTCGCTGAGTGAAGTCGAAGTCCCGGAAAACATGAGCGTGATCCTGCGCACGGCCGGCATCGACCGCTCGGCCGAGGAACTCGCCTGGGATCTCGAGAACCTGATGAAAGTCTGGCAGGCAATCCTCGACACGGTGCTGAAGCGGCCCTCCCCCTTCCTCATCTACCGGGAGAGCAACGCGGTGATTCGCGCCCTGCGCGATTACCTCACAGACGACATCGGCGAGATCCTGATAGACGACGAAGCGACGTACGTCGAGGCGAAAGAATTCGTCGAGCAGGTGATGCCGCACTACGCGCGCAAGCTCAAACACTACACGGACGCGGTACCGCTGTTCACTCGTTTCCAGATCGAATCGCAGATCGAATCCGCATTCGCGCACCAGGTCAGCCTGCCTTCGGGCGGCAGCATCGTCATCGATCATACCGAGGCGCTCGTCTCGATCGACGTCAACTCGGCGCGTGCCACCAAGGGTGGGGATATAGAGGCGACGGCGCTTAACACAAACCTCGAGGCTGCCGATGAAGTCGCGCGGCAGTTGCGCATTCGCGACCTCGGTGGCCTCGTCGTCATCGATTTCATCGACATGGGCCCGCAGAAGAACCAGCGCGAAGTCGAGAACCGGCTGCGCGATGCGGTACGCCAGGATCGCGCTCGCGTGCAGATCGGAAAGATTACGCGCTTCGGTCTCCTGGAGATGTCACGCCAGCGCCTGCGCCCATCCATCGGCGAGTCCGCCTACCACTCCTGCCCGCGCTGTTCCGGCTTCGGCACGATACGTTCCATCGAGTCGCTCGCGCTCGCGATCCTGCGCATCATCGGCGAGGAAGCCCGCAAGGAACGCACTGCCAAGGTCATCGCCCAGTTGCCGGTCGAAGTGGCAACGTACCTGCTGAACGAGAAGCGCGATTGGGTGCAGAGCCTCGAGACGAACAACGACGTGCAGGTCATCATGGTGGCGAATGCGCACCTCGAGACCCCGCACTACGACATTCGCCGCGTGCGCGACGACCAGGCAGAGTTGCCCGAAAACGCCGGGGTCAGCTACGCGCTGGCGGTTTTCGACACCTTGGCCGAACCGCCGCAATACGCCAAGGAACAAAAGGCCGCGGAGCCGGCGGCGATCGGTGCCATCGCCCCGTCCCGGCCTGCTCCCGAGCCGCGGGAGAAAGAGCCGGAGAAAAAACCGGGCGGTGTCTTCGGCTGGCTGAAGTCGCTGTTTGCCGGCGATGACGCCGATCAGAGTGAGGGCAGGCGGGCGAAGAGCGCTGCGAAGAGCGCGGAGCGGCGCAGCAGCCGCGGCACGCAGCGGCGCGGCCGCGCGACCGAACGCGATCGCCCGGCGGCGTCCCCGGACCGCAACCGGCAGCGCAAGAAGAAGACCGCGGCCAAGAAGAGCGGGCGCGGCGCCGAAGGCGGCAAGGAAGGCGGCAGGGAGCGCGCCGCGGACGGCAGCAAGGACCGCGGCAGAGAGCGTGGCAAGGAGCGCGGCAAGGAGCGCGGCAAGGAGCGCACGAGGGACGGTGGCCCCGAACGCGACAGGGAGATCGCCAGAAACGTACAAAGCGACGTGCAAAACGACGTGCTAAGCGACGTGCAACGTGACGCCGGCGCGGCCGGCCGCACGGCGGCAGTTGCCGAGCCGGCGGCGGCCAAGGCCGACCGGCCGCCGCAGGGCGGCACCGAGAACCGCGACGAGGTAAAGCGCTCCTCCCGGAGTCGTCGCAGCCGCGGCGGCCGCCGTCGCCGCAAGAACGGCGGTGAGCGCGGCCAGTCGGCCGATGGCGGCAACGGCCCGGACGACGGCAGAACGACGAGCAGCGGCAATGACCCGGGTGCAACAGGACGTGCCGCCGTGCCGGCCGGCGACGCAAACGACAGGGCCCGCGAGGCACCGGCCTCACCGGTTGCCGTCGGCACGGCCGAAAGCCGGCCGGAGGCGCGCGACAGCGTGACGGCTGCCGATACGCCGCGAGAGGCGCGGACGCAGGCGCCCCGCGAGCACCGGCCCGACGCGACGTCGCCGAACCCGGCGCCGGGAGAGGCCAGGCAGGAACTAGTTGCTGCGAAGCCGGCCCCGGAAGCGGCCAGGCCGGCACCGGTTGCGGCGCAGCCGGCCCCGGAAGCGGCCAGGCCGGCCCCGGACGCGGCGACGCCGGCCACCGAAGCGGCGAAGCCCGCCCCGGCGGCCAAAGCCGAGTCGCGGTTGCTGCCGTGGGAACCGGCAACGCCGCCGGCGCCCAAGGATGCGCCAGCCGCCGACCGCCAGGAATCGGCCTGAGGTACGGGACGCCCGGGCCGTTCCGGCCCGGGCGTTAACCCGAGAGAGCCGTATCGGAAGTGCCTGCCCAGGCGCGGCGCCCGGGGCGGCAGATGGCTACCGATCCCGGCCAATCCGGCATGTAACGGCGCTCAGAGTTCGTGCCGCGACCGGATCGCCGCCAGTAGCGCCTGCGAAGCTTCCTCCACGAGGTCGAGCACCCGCTCGAAGCCGGCCGCCCCGCCGTAATAGGGATCGGGCACTTCTGCACCAATGCCTTCGGCGTGAGCCAGGAACAGGCTCAACCGGTGCTGGTGCTCAGGGCCGGCGAGCCCCTCCAGGTACGCGAGGTTTTCCCGGTCCATCGCGACGACGTAGTCGAAACTCGTGAAGTCGGCCGCATCGAAGCGCCGCGCCCGCAGCTGATCGAGCGCGTATCCTCGCCGTGCGGCGGCCGCCTGTGCCCGCCTGTCAGGCGGTTCGCCAACGTGGTAACCGTGCGTGCCGGCGGAATCGACCAGGACCCGATCCGCGAGACCGGACCGGGCCACGACTTGCCGGAACACGCCTTCCGCTGTCGGCGAGCGGCAAATGTTGCCCATGCAGACAAACAGGACGCTGACTGTCCGGGTACCGTTCATCGGCTAGTGACTGTACGGATGCGCACGCGCGAGTCAATTCGCCGCCGACCCGTCTTCCCCGGATGCCGGCCAGGCGACGAAGCGGATCTCCGCCCCTTCGTTGATGGCAGTTGTAGTGCCGTAAGCGACGATCTCACCGCCCTGCACGCGGATGCGCTGGTCGAGGTCGTCACGGCCGAGGTTGCCCCGCGAGCTCACGACCGACGTCACTTCCGATTCGATCGGGAAGCTTGCCCCGGCGAAATGGACGGTGTGAAACGAGAATGCGAGGAACGAGCGGTCGGCCCGCTCGATGGTTCCCGTCACGGTGCCCCCGCGCAGCGGTACGGGCGCAATCACGACACCGGTCACGGGGTCGCCCGGCTCACTGGCTTCCGCGCTCACGGTGGAGGTCAGCTTGACGAGGAAATTGCCGTTCGCGCCGGAGAAGTCCAACCCCGGCCCCGCGCCGCCGGCCGCGAATCCTTCCGCACTCCCGGTAGACTGGCAAGCCGCGGCAAGCAGGGCGAACGAGGCGGCCATGATGACGATTCGCATATCCACTTCCCTGGTCAGTCGTTCGCTGACGCATCGGCCGAAGGACGTGCGCCGGCCCGGCGGACCAGCACCGTCCAGTCGCGGCTCGGTTCCGACGGCGGACCGCCGAGCGCAGCCGGGCCGCCGCCTGCAACGCGCCGGACCGTCCCGTCCCCGAGCTCGCCGCCGAATCGCGGGTCGTACCACTTTATCTCGAAAGCGCCGCTCGCATCGGTGAGATCCAGTGTCGTCGTGCCCCCATCGGGCAAATAGACGGCATACACCTCTCCGGGCTTCGCGAACACGAAATCGTCGTCGCGCGGCGTGAGCTCGTCGTAATGACGCATTTCCGTAAACGGCAGGTAGCGGGTGACGAATGTATGCGCGATGCTCTGCAGCTCGAACAGGTGATCGCGGGTGCGGTAGTCCTCGAGATTCAGGTCGTTGTGCGCGCCCCAGAAAAAGAAGGCCATGCCGGAACCGCCGGCCATGTAGTTGCCCCACATGCCGAACTTGCGCTGCTCGTCATGCCAGTAGTCCTCATCGTCCACCGGTACGGGCGAATTCATCTCGATCAGGTTCACCAGCCACGGATGACCGGCAGCCGCCGACTTGTCGAGCCACTTGATCGTCTCCGAATGCGCGCTCTCCGGGTCGTGCTGCATCGCAATCGAATCGAAATTCCCGAAGCCGAGCAGCCGGCCGTAAGTGCTGTTGTCGTCCATCAGTTCGGCCTTCCACTGCACGTACTGGATCGGATGGTCGTAGGGATCGAGCGCGCGGATGTAGTCGGCGATGTCCCGCATGTCCTGGGTCGTGAAGTATCGCCAGCGGTCCATCTCCTCGTCCATGTCCCAGATGATC
>DASUOE010000217.1:0-2438 GCA_036276805.1 Woeseiaceae bacterium
GCTTCTATCGCGCTATCCGGCCGCGAACCATTCGCGGCCTTACGGCCGCTCCTACGGAACGGCGGTCACGCCGCGAATGGGACGTGCTTGGAAGCCGCGGCGAAGACGTCGCGGCGAACCGACCGCGGCGCTTCTATCGCGCTATCCGGCCGCGAACCATTCGCGGCCTTACGGCCGCTCCTACGGACGGCGGTCACGCCGCGAAGGGGATGGGTGAGCATGCTTTCCGGCTATGGCGGCCCCGCCGTCGTTTCGTACGGCACGCCCGGCGCCGGGCGCAGTCCCGGCTCGCGGGGCCCGGTGCTTGCGTGTACCTCCACGACGCTCTTCCACAGGCGTTCGAATTCGCCGACGAAGAGGCCGAACGCTTCGCGCTCCGCATCCAGGCGAGCGGAGTCGACGGCATTGTCGGTCGACCACATGGAGCCGCGCTGACGCTCTGTGGCCGACGCTTCCGTGGTTCCGTACACGAAACCGGTGCGGACGTCGACGAGTGCGCCGGCAACGGTAGCGGTCACGTGCGCTTCCTTGTTCGGCAGGAATCCGAGCGAGATCAGCGACAGGGGACCGAGCGGAGTACCGTCGACCTCGAACACCGTGTCGATCGAGTACACGAGCAGCAGGTCGGCCCGCAACTGTGCCGCCGGCGTGCGCAGGTCCCTGAGCGTCGAGGTCGAGCGGGGCATGAGCAATCGGCCGACGGGGGCGACGCCCGCGACCATCGGCAGGCCGGCGAGCTTCTCGAAATCCGCGTCCGACTCGACGTCGCGCGTGGTGACCACGGAGTAGCGTCCGCTGCCATAACCGCGGCTCGTGTGGGACACGTAACCGTCGTCCTGCACCCGCACGACGGCGACATTCGCGGGGAATGCGCTGGCAGGCTGGCGTGCGTAGTACTCCCGCAGGTCGCCGTCGTCGATCCCGGCGAGCGATACGCCGCCCGCGGGCGTCGTGTAGTGCGTGGCGCACCCCGTTGCAAGCGACGCCAGTACGGCGACCTTCGATAATTTCGCGATCCACTTCGCCATCATGTCCTCCTTGGTTGACGTTGTAGCGGCGGTAACACCGTGACGCGAATGTGGCCGGATGCCCCGGCGCCTGCGTCACGGCCGAAATGCACAAACCCTTCGCGTCCTTACGGCCGCCCCTGCAGCCGCACGACCGACCGCAGGATCACTGGCTCGTGCCGTCCTGCGGCGCGCCGACGGTGGTTTCGTAACGCACGCCGTCCGGTACGGGCAGCGCCTGCGGCACGGTGACGCCGTAGTTCCCGTCCGTCCGCCGCGACGCGTCGACGGCGACGAACGCCGTGTAGTCGGACATGAGCTGGTGCTCGAGCGCGGTCGTCCGTATGGCAGCGGCCAGTTCGCCGTAATGGTCGCCCTCGAACGCCTGGCGGTCGGAGAGATCGGCGATGCGCAGCCGTGCCCAGAGCTTTGCGAGCTCGGGGCGATCGCCGGCTCCCGACCCGGTCGCAACAGGGAACGACCGCGGCGCGCCGCCGGTGAACCCCTCGACGGAGACTTCGCCCGGCGCGCCCGAGTAGCGGCCGGTAACGGTCACGGCACGGCCGACAAAGAGGTCGGGAATCGCCGCGGGGTACACCTCGCTCACGCCCATGCCGCCCCAGTCGATCCGGATGTCGGTCAGCGCCGGGTGGCTCACGCGTTCGAAGAAGCCGTCCATGATGCGCCGGGCAGAATCGTCCGGGCCTAGGTAGGCGACGGCGCCGCGGCCAGCCTTCGCCATGCGCTCCATGAGGTAACGGTTGACGGAGGAGCCGACGCCGAAGCTGAAGATCCGCGCCACGTCGATGCGCTCGTGAATCGCGCCGAGTATCTCGACCTCGTTGCCGATGTAGCCGTCGGTCAGGAAAGTGACGAAGCGGAGCCTGGCCGGGTCGTGCGGGAACTCGAGCGCCGCCCTGATTCCCGCGATCATTTCGGTGCCGCCGCTGCCGTCGAGGCTCGCCAGGTACCGGCGGCCGCGCGCGAGGTTGTCGCTCGTCGCCGCCAGCGGCGTCGCCCCGAGCTGGCTCGCGCTCGACGAGAACTGGATTATCTGGAACGTGTCCGTGGGCTGCAGGCGGTCGAGCGCCGCCGTTACCGCTTCCTTCGCCTGCTCGATCGGCCGGCCGTTCATCGATCCCGAACAGTCCAGCACGAACACGAACTCGATCGGCTGGCGTTCCAGGCCGGCCGTATCGGCGGGCGGGTACAGCATGAGGGTGAAATAGCCCTGCTGCGTCGCCGGGTCGCGCCATGTGAGCAGGTTCGATTTCAGTGTCTCACCGGCCACCCGGAAGTCGAGCACGAAGTCGCGGTTCGGGATGGTATTCCCGCCCGCGAGGCGCACGGTGGCCGTAGACGGGGCCGGCTGCCGCGCGACGATGGCGTGCGTGGCCTTGATCGCTTCGATCTCGACGCCGGCGTCGATCT
>DASUOE010000218.1:0-11593 GCA_036276805.1 Woeseiaceae bacterium
GCGATGCCGACTACCTGAGGCGCATCGACAGCTCGCCGATCGCGGCGCTGGACCTGTCCGCCGCCATTCCGGTCGAGACCGACTCCCCGGTCGACGCCAACGAGTTCTACGACGAACTGCTGGCGGGCTACTACCCGGTGGAATTCACATTACGCGCAGTCGTGATTGCCGGCCAGGCTCCGGACTTCGTCCACGATCTCGACGGCGATGGCATGTTCACGGCCAACGACGTTCGAAAAGCGGGACATCGGCTGGTGACGAATGAAGTTTCCATCAACCTCGTCGTCACGCACGAGAATCTCCTGGTGGAGAGCCAGGAAATCAAGTGCCTGCCGAGAACGGTCCTGTTCGACGACCTCGACGGTGACGGTGCCGACGGCGAGCCGTTCAAGTGTACCGGCAAGTCGGGCTCGTCGCGCTCCCGGCGCGTGCCGCGCTAGTCGCGTAGCAGTGCGCGCGCCCGCACGAGTTCGGGAGATCCGGCCGGCGCGGCCTGCCAGAGTTCGACGAAGCGCCGCGCTTCCGCGGCTGCCCGGGACGGCTCGCCGCTTTCTGCCAGCAGTTCTGCGAGCAGGACCTGCGCACGCGCACGGTCGAGCTCGAGGTCGAGTCGCGGGTCCCCGGGATCGCGCTTCGCAGCGGCCTCTGCCGCCAGCATGATCGCTGCATCGAGGTCGCCTGTCGCGGCACGGTGGCGCGCCAGCCCCAGCTCGTAAATGCTGTACGGATAGCCGTCGCCGTCGACCGCTGACTCCAGCAAGGCGCCCGCAGCCTCCGTTTGCCCTTGTGTCAGAGCGGCGAGTCCTGCCAGGTAGTCGGCAGCCTTGCGCTTGGTGGCGTCCGCCTCGGCTGTCTCGATCGTGCTGCGCAGGGCCGCCACGGTTATGCCGAGCGCTTCGTACTGCTGAAGCCGGAGCTCGAGCATGCCGCGTGCGAAAAGGTAACGCGTCACCGGCGGCGGTGCGCTGGCCACGGCGGTATCGATCCGCGAGCGGGCATTCTCGACGTCGCCGAGCTCCATCAGTGCGAGGCCCGTATCCGCCATGGCCAGCGCCTGCCGCAGACTCTCCTCCTCGACCAGCGCGAGGAGCGCGTCAACCGGCTCGATCGACTGCGCAAACATCCCGCGTCCCCGCAGTACGTACGACAGGTCAAAGGCCGCATCGATGCGATAGCCCGCTGTCGCCTCCTCGTTGTCGATCAGCGAACGCCACAGTTCTTCCGCGACCGGCATGTTGCCGCGCAGGTATTCGCTGCGCGCCAGTCCGAGTATTGCGAACTCGAATCCCGGCTTCTTTGCGAGCGCCGCTCGGTGCCGTGCGACCGCGGCATCGAGCTCGCCCTGCTGCTGCGCCAGGTTGCCGAGCAGCGCCAGGCCGTACGCATCGTCCGGCATCATCTCGGCATAACGCGTCAGCACATCCCGGGCCTCATCGAGCGCGCCGACGTCGAGCAGGCGCTCGCCGAGAGCCATCCAGCGAATCGGGTCGTAAGGATGGATATCGAGCAAGCGGCGAAACTCGGCAATCGCCGCCTGGTCCTGGAAATCGAGCCAGTAAGCTTCCGCAAGCAGCGTTCCGGCTTCCGTCTCGTACGGATACTCCCTGACGAGGTTTTCGTACACGGCGATCGCCTTCGGCAGGTTTCGTTCGGCGACGAACCAGGCGCGTGCGCCTTCGACGTAGAGCTGCAGGCGGCGCGACAGGCCGGCGTCACGCGGGATGTCGTCCAGCGTGGTCTTGGCGAGCGCCGGCCGGCCGGTCAGTTCGTATACGAGCGCCAGCCGGAAGCGGGCAATATGGTAGTCCGGTGCCAGCTGCAGCGCGCGCTTGAATGCGGCTTCAGCGGCCTCGTAGTCGAAGTCGATGTGGTACTCGAGGCCGGCAATGTAGCTTTCGTAGGCGGCAATGTTGTCGCTGGCGAAATCCGCTTCGAACAGACCGACCCGCTCACGATGCGGAATGTTCAGCGCACGCTTGATCTCCGTGGTGAGCTGCGGAATTGCGGCAAGGATGGCTTCGGCGTCTGCGCCCGTTGTTCGCGGGCTGACGATCTGCACGCCCGTCTCCAGATCTTCGACATAGGTCGTGAGCACGATCCCACCGGGCGTACGAATGACTTCTCCGTTGATCAGGTAATCGATTCCGGCGTCGCGCCAAGCCGCAGCGGGGTCGGCGCCTGCCACGGCCTGCGCTGCGAGTGCCGTGGAGCGCGCCTGCGATACCACGACGACGTGCTGGGACTCTGCGAGATCGCCGCGGATGAGGTTGGCAATGCCGTCGCCGAGCCAGGATTCCGCGGATTCCGGGATGAGCTGGCGCGGCGCGGCCACGGCGATTACGGGTTGCGGCTTGATGGCGCCGCGTGTGAGGTGCGGGGCGTCGCGGATGATGAATTCGTCCCACAGCAACCACAGGGCCCCGGCGGAAACGACGCCAGCACCCAGCGTGACGGCAAATGCCGGCCAGGCGCCGTGCCGCCGCGAGAATTCCGACTCGCCGGTCCGCTGCACCCCGGAGCGCGACAGGTCGAGGGTCCAGGCGGCAAGCATGGCGGGCGGGAAGCCGGCCACGCAGAGGATGATGAGCGCCCGCATCGCCCAGTCCGGCGCATCGAACTCCGGCAGGACGATCGAGCCGACCTGGATGGCCAGCCAGGCAACAACCAGGTAGGCGGCGGCCGAACGGATGACTCGCCGCCGTTTCAGTTCGGATAAGAGCCCGGAGTTGTTGTCGCGATCGACCACGGCCGCAATCTGTTGGCGTTACAGGCGGACTCTAATGCATCCGCGAGCGCTCTGCCGCCCAGGGGGCACACATTCGAATTGACGGATACGAAAAAGCCCGCGAATGCGGGCTTTCCTGCGTGGCGTTGGATTGGCCAACTGCCGGCGCGGCGTCAGGCCGCCAATGCCCGGATACGCTTGTTCAACCGGCTCTTGTGGCGAGCGGCCTTGTTCTTGTTGACGATACGCTTGTTCACCATGCTGTCTATGATCGGCACGGCATCCCGGAACGCGGCAACGGCCGCTTCCCGATCACCGGCTTCGCAGGCCTTGATGACGTTCTTGATCTTGGTGCGCATGCGCGAACGCAGGCCCATGTTCTGCTGGCGGGCCTTCTCCGCCTGGCGGGCGCGCTTCTGTGCCGACTTGATGTTTGCCACTGTAAATTTCGTGTCCGGATGCAAAGAGCCGCGTATTATTCAGGCCCGGCCGGACGTTGTCAATGGTGCACGCCCGACGGTGCGACGGCGCCGCGAAAAACTGCGTAAATTACTGATTTATCAGATTTTGTCGATTAAACTCGCGGGCCTATGACGAAGCTCCAGCGTGGCGGCATGCCACCCGACGACAACGCACCGCTCGCGCCCCCCGACCCGGTCCGCGGCGTCACCGGCCGCGGTCTCTTCGCGAAGACATCGATCGTGAGCGGCATGACGCTGGTCTCGCGCATCCTCGGCCTCGTACGCGACATCGTGCTCGCACGGTTCTTCGGCGCCGGTCTCGTCATCGACGCCTTCGTGGTCGCCAACCGCATCCCGAACATGCTGCGCCGTTTCTTCGGCGAGGGTGCATTTTCGGCGGGCTTCGTACCGGTCATGGCGCGCTACCGTGAACGGCACAGCCACGCCGAAGCGCGGGAATTCGTCGACGCCGTGGCCGGCACCTTCGCCGTCGTGCTGTTCCTGATCACGCTGGCCGGCGTGATACTGGCGCCGCTCCTCGTGATCGCGGTCGCGCCCGGATTCGTCGGGGAGGGCGGCGACCTCGACCTCGCGACGATGATGCTGCGCTTCACGTTTCCCTACCTGCTGTTCGTGTCGCTGACCGCGTTTGCCGGCGGTATCCTGAACACCTACGGCCGGTTTGCCGTACCCGCGTTCACCCCGGTGATCCTGAACGTCGCGCTCATCGCCGGCGCGGTCTGGCTGTCCCCGAGACTTGCGGAACCCGGCATGGCCCTTGCGTACGCCGTCTTCATTGCCGGCGTGCTGCAGCTCCTGTTCCAGCTGCCGTACCTCGCGCAGCTCGGCGTCCTGCCACGCCCCGGCTGGAAGCCGCGGCACGAAGGCGTGCGGCGCGCGATGAACCTGATGCTGCCGGCGATTTTCGGCTCGTCGGTGGCGCAGGTGAACGTGCTCTTGAGCGGCATGATCGCGTCGCTACTCGGCGTCGGCAGCATCAGCTACCTCTACTTCTCGGACCGCCTGATGGAATTCCCGCTGGGCCTGTTCGGGATCGCTCTGGCGACCGTCACGCTGCCCTACCTGTCGCGCCTGTGGTCGCAGGACCTGCACGAATCCTTTTCGAAGACACTCGACTGGTCGATGAAGATCGCGCTTTTGATCGCCGCGCCGGCCGCGATCGGCCTCGTCATCCTCGCGGACCCGCTCATAGCAACGCTGTTCTACGGCGGCATCTTCGACGCCCACGCGGTACGGATGACCGCGCTCGCGCTGCAGGCGTACGCGCTCGGGCTCGTCGGCTTTTCCTTCGTTAAGATCCTTGCGCCGGCCTTCTTTGCGCGGGAGGACACGCGCACGCCGGTGCGGGTCGCGCTGGTTTCGCTCGCCGTCAACGCGGCGCTCAGCCTTTTGAGCGCGTGGTACCTCACCCGCACGGGCCACGAGGCGCCGCACGTCGGGCTGGCGGCGGCCACGTCGGTAGCCGCATGCATCAACGCTCTGCTCCTGTACGCCGTGCTGTACAGGGAGCGCATCGTCCGGCACTCGCGCGGCTGGCGGCGTATCTGGGTGCAGGTACTCGTCGGGAACGCCGCCATGACGGCGGTGCTGGTCGCCATGTACCGCCCGCTCGCGTGGTGGCTGGAGGCGGGACTCACCGTGCGTGCGGGCTGGCTCGGTGCCTGCGTGGCCGCGGGGGCCGGCACCTACTTCGCGGCACTTTTCCTGCTCGGGCTGCGCCCGTCCCGCCTCGGGCTCGGCGGCTGAATGCGCCTCGTCCGGCATATTCGCGACCTGCCGCACGTACGCTTGCGCGAGGGCAGCGTGGTCACGATCGGCTCGTTCGACGGCCTGCATCGCGGCCATGAAGCCTTGCTGGAGCAGGTGTTCGCCGCGGCTGCGCTCGACGGGCTGCCTAGCGTCGTCATGAGCTTCGAGCCCACGCCACGGGAGTTCTTCCAGGCGGAGCGGCCACCCGCGCGCCTGATGCGGTTCCGTGAGAAGCTCGACGCACTGGCCGCGCACCGCGTCGACCTGTTCTACTGCCCGCGATTTTCAGCGGCCATGCGGTCGATCCGTGCCGTCGATTTCGTGCGCCGCATCCTGGTCCACGGGCTCAACGCCCGTACCCTGGTCATCGGAGACGACTTTCACTTCGCGCGGCAGCGCGAAGGCGATGCCGCGTTCCTCGGGCGGCTCGCACCCGTGCTCGGGTTCTCTCTCGTGCAGGTGCCGAGCATCGTCATCGACGGCGAGCGCGTGAGCAGCACAGCGGTCCGGGAAGCCTGCGAGGCCGGCGACATGCAGCGGGCCGAACGCCTGCTGGGCCGTCCCTACCGCATGTCCGGGCGCGTGGTGCGCGGCGCGAGCCTCGGCCGGCGTCTCGGCTTCCCGACGGCGAACGTCGACCTGCGGCGGCGGCAAAGCGCGGTCGAGGGGATATTCGCGGTGCGCGTCCACGGCATCGCCGCCACGCCGCTTTCCGGCGTCGCCAGCGTCGGTTCGCGCCCCACTTTCGACGGCACGAAACCGCTGCTCGAGGTGCACCTGTTCGACTACGAGGGCGACCTCTACGGCAAGTACATACACGTGGATTTCATTGCGCGGCTGCGGGGCCAGGAGAAATATGCCGATGTGGCGGACCTGGTTGCACAAATGCACGTCGATGCCGACAATGCGCGATCCGCGCTTACCGCGCACCCGTCATACAGGACCAACGCCTGATGCAGACCGAGAGCCCCGGCGACCGGCGATTCGCGGTCTGGATGGCCGTCGCGCTCGCGGTTTTGATCGCCGACCAGCTGACCAAGCTCGCCGTCATCCACTACATCGACCTGTACGGGCGTGTGCCGCTGGCGCCGTTTCTCAATCTCACGCACCAGCGCAACCCCGGCGCGGCATTCAGTTTCCTGGCGGACGCCGGGGGCTGGCAGCGCTGGTTCTTCACGGTGCTGGCGGCGGTCGTCTCGGCCATTATCGGCGTCTGGCTATGGCGCGCTCGCCACACGGCGCCGCTGCCACTCGCGGCAGGGCTCTCGCTCGTGCTCGGGGGGGCGGTCGGCAACCTCGTAGACCGCCTTCGGCACGGTTACGTCACCGACTTCATCCAGGTGTGGTTCGGCAACTGGCCGTTCCCGTCCTTCAACATCGCCGATGCGGCAATCTCGGTCGGCGCGGCGCTACTCATCATCGATTCCCTGTTTTTTTCCGGGCGGACGGACAGGGCGCCCTCTTAGGCGCGGCGGACACGGCCGCGGCCGGGAGGAGGGTTCGCGTCGGCCGCATTCGCGGCCTCACGGCAGCTCCTTCAGTCGGCGCGACGGTCACGCAGTGAGGAGCGGGGCCGGGCGGTCTACCGCGTACGCGTCCAGCAGTCGGCGAGCGGCGCCGAAGTCCGGTCGCCGTTCGGCTGGATCGTGAACGTGGCGCACTTGCCCGCTTCGTTATCCGCCTTGAGGTATGTCGCCGTCGCGGTGTAGGTCGTCGCGTTCGCGCCCGCGACATCGATATTGTAAGAACCGGTTTCGGTAACGAAATTATCTGAGACGTTGAAACCCAAGTTCTGCATATTCTCGGTGTACTCATTGTTGTTCAGGTAGAAGCGTTCCTGGTTCGTCGCGATCTGCAGGAGCGCGGCCTTGGCTTCGTTGCGTTTCGCCCGTGCGGCGAAATCGCGGTAATTCGGGTAGGCCACGGCCGCGAGTATGCCGACGATGACGACCACGATCATCAGCTCCATCAGGGTGATGCCCCGCATTTTCGTGTACATGACGAACTCCTTCCCGGCATTCCCTGCCGGCCGGCGCCAAAACCAATTCTTTTGATTCAACCCTATTGATCGAGATCGCGCCGCAGCGCCGTAGCGCGTGACATCGTACCTGAATCACGCCTCGGCTATTCGATTCCGTCGGCAGTCCATAACGTCCGAACCGGCACGTTCTCGAAGCCCGGGTCGAAGCACTCGACACCGATGCAGCCGATCGGCGGCGGTGCGCATTCCTGGCCTTCGCAGTCCGGGTCGTCCGGGCTCGGGAACAGGAAGCGCGGTGAAGGCGCTATACCGCCCTGCGCGAGGCCGGTCACGCGGGCCTGGTCTTCCTCGCCGGCAACGATGCCGTCGAGGTCTGCGATCGGGTCGCCGTTCGTCACGGTCATGCGGTACAGGAAGTTCTGGCCGCGACCGGCGGCGCAGGTTGCGGCCGCCGCATTGTCCGGCGAAAAGGCGGTGAAGAAGATTTCGTTGTTGAACGTAACCGACGTCGCCAGGACCATCTGGTTCGCAGGCAGCGTGAACTTCCAGCCGCGATCCGCCGCAGTGATCGCCGTACCGACCTGGCCGCTGACCTCGACGAGATCGGCGTCCTTCACGATGTCGTAGCTGTTGTACTCGGCCTGCGTCAGGGGATTGAAGATGTCCCGGTCGCGGATCGAGTAGAAGCGGTCGTTCACGGTCGTGTCCAGCGGGTGCGCGCGGTAACCGCTGCCGATGCTGATGGCGATGAAACGGCGGTTTTGGATGCTGTCGTTGAAGATCGAGACGTCGGGCGAGTTGTAGAAGCGCCGTGTGTCCGCGTCGCCGACGGCATTGCCTTCGGCGCCGAGTTGGGCGATGACGCCGCCCGCAACGAGATTGTTCGCAATCGCGCCGTTCGCGATGTCGAAGCGCAGGATCTGGCCACCCATATCGGCCGCATACATGCGGTCTGCGTAGCCGTCCCCGCTCAGGTCGATGACCCGGACCTGCGTCGGGATGGAGCGGGTGAGGGAAGTGAGCTGCAGGTTGGCAGCCAGGTCGCGGCCCGCGCGCCACAGTACGGCACCGGACTCGAGGTCGAGCATGTACACGCCCGCGCCGTCCGTGTCGGCCGCTGCCGGGTGCGCCAGGGTATCGTGTACGTTGTCGTAGCCCCCGCCGATGATGACGACGGCTTCGTCGGCATTCTGCCCGGCGGACGCGATCTTCACGCGCGCCACGGTCGCCGGCGACCACGACTGGCCCAGCTCGGGCGAGCTGAACCGCCACATCACCCGGGGGGCGTTCCTGTTGGTCACGTCGAGCGCGTAGTAGGAGTCACCGCCTCGGCGCATTCCGAAGATGATGCGGACGAAATCGCCGTCGCCGGGCTCGATCTGCCCGTCGCGGTCGCGGTCTGCCACGACCGGGATGATGTCGCCGTCGACGCCGTAATTCTTGAACTGCGATTCCGGGTTGAAAAACAGCTTCACCAGGTTCGGCAGGTGCTCCCTGGGGACGAAAGCCCAGAGCTCCTGTCCAGTCGTGCCGTCGATCGCATGCACGTAGCCGTCGTTCGTGGCGGTGAACACTACCACATCGGGACTGCCTTCCGTGCCGCCGTAGACGACGGCCGCGGGCTGCGAGTGCAGCGGGTCACCCATTGCGTTACGTACCGTGGTCGCCGGGTCGGAGTCCTCGTCGAGCAGGTCCTCACCGCGCGCCCAGCGGATGAGCTGCTCCTTCGTCGGCTCCTCCGCCGAGCCGGTAAGGCCGAGGTCGGTGAGCGTGAAAGCCGCTTCATTCGCCGGCGACAGCGCGTTGGCGGCTGCCGTGAGGTCATTGCCGGCCAGGTTTGTGAACAGGCGGCGCACGGCCGGGTCGGGCAGCCGGTTCGCTGCCCCGCCGGCCTCGACGTCGTTGCCGTCGGTGCCGATCGTCCAGTAGCTCGAGGCCGTGTCCTTGAAGTAACCGGTCGAGGGATCCACCGCGTCCGCACCGTTGCGATCGACTATGTTGCCGTCGGCGATCCGGTACTTCTTCAGGTTGCCCGGCCAGTGCAGGTTCTGCGAGGCTGCGAACGTCGTGAGATACAGGTCGTTCAGGTTCTGTGTCCGGTTGAATGTATTGACGGCCACCGCCGGCGCGGCGAACGACAATGAGCGGTCGGAAATGCTCGCAACGATCTGCAGGAGCGCGAGCGTAAGACTCTCCACGTCGTTTGCGAGGAAATACTCGCCGCCCGAGTCATCGGCCGTTTCCTTGAGGATCGGGAGATCGACCGCGAAGCCGATCGTGTGGGTCGTGACGATCTGCGCGCCGGCGTCGGTCGAAGAGATATCACCCGTGTACAGGTACTGGCCCACGTCGTCGAGGCAGCTGCCCTGGCCGGTGCCGTCGCAACCGGCGCCCATGATCGTCGACCAGCCCGGCAGCCCGGCAACGAGTGTCGGCGTCTCGAAGTCCTGGTTCGGTGCACCGTCGGTCAGGAGTACGTTGAAGTTCTTGGAGCAGGCGTCGCTCGGTGGCTGCCGGTAGACCTCCGGCGAGACCTGCACCAGAGCGTTGGGATCCGTCGCATGCTCGTTGACGTTTTCGCCGTAGTACGCAGGCAGCCCGCGCCAGTAGCGCGCGGATTCGTAAAGCGTTTCCGACAGCGGCGTGGCGCCGGCTGCAGTCAGCGAGTCGAGTTTCGCATTGACCGTCGCGCGGTTCGCATCGAGGTCGGTCATGCCGAGGATCACCGGACCGCCCCTGTCGTTGTTGAAACGCATCAGTCCGACATTGATGCCGGACACGGAATTCAGCACGGTCTTCGTCACGTCGCGCACGATGTTGATGCGCGAGCGATCAACGGTTACCGGATTCTGCAGGTAGTTCAGGTAGTTGCCGTCGTAAACGGTGATCGTCTGGCTGGCCGGCCAGCTGCCCCAGGAGATTTCGGCGTCCGCCTCGGCCGTGAATGGGGCCGACGGGTCGCCGCCTTTCTGTGCATACACGAGCGTAGCGTCGCCGTCGCCATGGCGCCCGCGGTCAGCGCGGCATTCCACTATCGCCGTCGGGTTGCCGGGCTCGAGCTGTTGCCAACGTTCCTGGTCGGTCCCGAGCACGATGCTGAACCAGCCGGAACCCCCGTCGCGAAATTGCGCCATGGTATTCGTGTAGCTGCCGATGCCCGAGAGCTGCATCTGTCCGGCCGCGCAGACGAATGCCGTCTTGTCGATGAAGCGCGTGTTGGCGACATCGCAGCTCGGCTGGACGTCGACCTCGGTCCAGTACAGCATGTCCGAGTTACAGGTGCCCGTGAACACCGTGGCCGAGTTGTAGATCTCACGCGTCTTCTCGACCGTCGTCATGCTGCCCGAGGTGTCGAGGATAAACATGATGTTCGGCTTCGGCGCCGTCAGATCATCGGGGTTGATCAGCAGCAGTTCGGTATCGTCCGCAACGGCAGGCGTGCCGCAGGCGAGCGCCACGAGTATGCCGGCGCAGAGCGTTCCCGTCTTCCTGAATGTCGTAATCATGGTGCTTCCCTCACGCAATGATTGCGTGCTACGGCAGGTAAACCGAGACTTCCGTTACCCGGTTCTCTTGCAAATGGCACAGCACGGTGACGTAGACGCTGTTGCGTTCTGTCACGCGGGCGAGTCCGAGGCGGAAATCGTCGAGGCTGACCGTACGGCCGTTCAGCGACCAGCGGGTCTCCGCGCTGACACGCTCCGTCTGGTAGTCGCATTCGTTGCAGGGTTTGAAGCCGATCGTGCCCGCGTCGGACTGAGGCAGCCGCAGGTCGGCGAGCGCGACTTCGTGCGCAAGCTGCACGGTACGGATCTCGGCCGCGGCCGGCGAGGTAAGCGCGAGCAGGACGACGGCGAGCATCGGCTGCAGAGCGCGATTTATACGGTTGCTGTCCATGGCGATGATTCCTTGGCTGTTGCCCTGCTCCGTGGCCTGGCTGTTCCCCTGACGATTTCCCCGGCGGGGCGGACGCCTAAAGCGTCGGCGCCTCCGGACCCACGACGTAGAAGGCCTGTGTGTGCACCGCACTCGCGTCGCGATCGGTGTCGCCGCCCGGGTCGCGGCGGGATTCCGCCTGGGAGGTGGCGAGGAAATGCCACGCGGCGATGCCGCTCCCGACGCCCAGGCTGAAGGCGCTGTCCGGCACCAGAGTCGTGTCTTCGAACTCGACCCGCGCGTCCACGAATTCGTGGCCGTTCGGCGATATGTACTGCGGCAGGCTGGAGACCGCGAGGGTGTCCCAGGTGCCCTGCGACAGTGCAAACTCGAGCCCTGTCTCCGCCGCCTGGAAGGCGTTCTCGTAATTCTGGTCGTTCCGCGCCATCGCGATCTCCGTCGTGGCGGTATTCATTCCGGAGATGGCCAGCACGGTGATCACGACGAGCAGGATCAGTCCGACGACGAGCGCCGCACCCTGCTCCTTGTCCCGGTTCATAGATTGCATGTCATCAGTCCCTGTAAGCTCAAGTCCGCGAGTTGCGCAGCAGAATCGTCTTGGACACCTGCAGGCGGCGGAAATCGTCGTCGAACGTGCCGAGATCGACATCGCCCGGCTCGTAGTCGCGGTCGTCCTGAACGCCGAGCTCCAGGCTCGTGCCGCGCACGACGAGCCAGATGCGTGCGGTGATTACCCGCGCTCCGGGCACGTAGCCAGCA
>DASUOE010000219.1:0-3985 GCA_036276805.1 Woeseiaceae bacterium
CCTGAACATGTCGGTGATCATCTCGGCCTCCTGCTCGTCGAGAATGTCGAGTTCGCGGCCGACGGCGTACGTCAGCATGTGGCGGGCCAGCCCGCGCATCACGTCGCGTTCGCGTTCTTCGAGGAGGTATTCGCCGAGCCCTGCTGCGCCGGCGACTTCCGCGCCGTCCGGCAGCACGGTGCTGGCGTCCACGATCCTCGCGATCTTCTCCTCGCCTTCGCCGACGGATATCTCGTCGCGCCAGGCGCCGGATGCGTCGAAGTTCTCGAACGCGAGGCCCCAGGGATCGATCTTCTTGTGGCAGTTGGCGCAGGCGCTCTTGTCGCGGTGGCCTTCGATCTGCTCACGCAGCGTCAGCCCGACCAGCGACTCGGCGCCCTCCCCGAGCGCGGGAACGTTCGGCGGGGGCGGCGGCGGCGGGTCGTCGAGGATGCGCTCGAGCAGCCAGACGCCCCGCTTCACCGGGTGCGAATCGATGCCGTCTGAGTTGATGGCGAGGATGCTGGCCTGGCCGATCAGCCCGGAGCGATTGACGGCCTGGGTGACCGGCACGCGCCGCAGGTCTCCCCCGTTGATGTGCGGCAATCCGTAGAGGAAGGCGAGCTCGTCGTTCAGGAACATGTGCTCGTCGGTGAACAGCGAACGGGCGTCACGGTCGTTGTGGAAGACGTCCTGGAAGGTGGCCACGGTCTGCTCGACCATGAGCGTGCCGAGTTCCGGGTAGTACGTCGGATAGTGTTCCGTCGACACGGTGCCGGCCGTCAGCTGGTTGAGCCGCAGCCACTGCCGGGCGAACGTGTCCGACAGCCGCTGCGACCGGTCGTCGTCGAGCATCCGGGTGGTTTCCTCGGCGAGCGTGCGCGGATCGACGAGCTTGCCCGCCGCCGCGAGGCTGCGCAGGCGCTCGTCGGGCGCGGACGACCAGATGAAATAGGACAGCCGGGACGCGAGCGCGATGGAGCGTTCGACGTCTTCCGGGTTGTCCGCCCCGGCCAGCAAGGCATCGGGCGGCGGATTGCCGATGAACAGGAAATCCGGCGACACCAGTGCGGCCGCCAGCGTCTCGCGTACGGCGGTGTCGTACGGTTCGTTGCTTTCGCGCAGCAGCGAGAACGTCTCGAGGTAGCCCGCGATATCGTCCTCCGTAACTGGCCGGCGAAAGGCGATCGGCAGGAACTCCTCGAGGGTATCGCGCAGGATGCTCCGCTCCGCGTCCGGTCCTGCGCCTTCGGGGGCGCGGGCAATGGCCCAGCCGACGTCCGGCTCGGACGCCACCGGCGTAATGCTCACCTCGAGGGCGTCGAGATGCAGGAAGCCCGGCCGCTGCTCCAGCAATTTTTGCGTCGCGGCTTCGTCGCTCGGGATCACTACGTCCGAGCTCCCGGGAAGCTTGCCGTTGACCCGGAAGCCGTCGGGCAGCAGTGGATCCTCCTGCGCGTAGCGCGACGCGCCGATCACGCCGTCCGGATGGCGGGCGACGTTGGAAAAGATCAGCAACAGGGGACGGTCGAAGTCGCCGGGCCCGCCGCCGCGCGTCGGGTTCTTCGGGCTGCGCGTGTCTTCCAGCCGGAAGCGGAACTCGTAGACGCCGGGAGCATCCTTCGGCGCATGGACATCGTATTCCCCGACGTTCAGGGCGAGCAGGTTACGGTCGTAGCTCTCGCCGACTTCGAGCCGCATCCGGGGCAACGCGCCATCGCTGGCCGCTGGCGTGGCGGCCGCGTGCACGCGCACCACCATCTCGCCCACCGTCTTGCGGGTCTGGACATACACGAACATCTCGTGCCTCCGGGGATAGCCACGCGCCCCGGCGATCTCGTCCTCGGCGCCCTCGGAAATCAGGCCGTACGGCAACGCCCCGAGGAACTGCTCGTGGTAGACAGGCGGGCTCGCCGCATGTGCCGAGATGCGCCTTTCGAACTCGGCGGGCGGCAGCGGCCGCGGGGCCCGCTCGATCGCCTTGTGGTGTCCGCGCCAGCGCCCGTAGAAGTAGTTGTCCTCGAACTCCTGGAAGTAGCGCTCGACCTCACCAGTGCCCGGACCGAAGGTCACGTAGCGATCGACCGCTTCGCGCGCATGCTCGATGTACACGCGGAGGTCGATCTCCGAAACGCGCAGCAGGCTCGCGTCGGTGTCGTAGCCCTTCTCCGAGAGCGGGTCCGTCGGCAGCTTCGCGGCGAAATTCGCAGGCGAGCGGAACAGGTCCTGGAGCGTGTGATTGTATTCGCGCTTTGAGAGGCGCCGGATCTGCGCTGTCGCGTTGTGCTCGCGCCGCCACGTCGCCTCCTCCTTCATCGCCGTCTCGATCCACGAGATGATTTCGACGCGTTCGTCGTCGGGCAGCGGCCGGGCATCCTCGGGCGGCATCTGGTGTGCGTTGAGCTTGTTCATGGCCCGCCGCCATTCATGCACCACGTGGCTGTCGATCGTGCCGGTCACGAGTGTATCGACGCGGAAGTTCGCTTCCTGCTTGCCGTCGCCGTGACATTTCGAGCAGTACCGGGAGAACAGGGGCTGGATGTCGGTCTCGAAAGCCGCGAGCGTGGCGCCCGACACGGGCAGGTCGGCGTGCGCCGCGGCGGCTTCCGCGGTTTCCGGCGCTTCTTCCGCCAGGATCCGGGCGAGCGGCGCCGGGGCAAACTCGGCGAGATAGCCGGGGCCGTGCACCAGCGAACCGCCGGCGTGTGCAGTAACCATGAGCGCGACGCAGGCGGAAGCAAGCACGCCGCCGTAGAGGGACCGGCCAACCGGCGAGCGCCGTGCACCGTCGAGCGTGACCCGCGCGGCAAAGGCAATGGCGGCAAGCGAAGCGACAGCGACGCCGCCCCAGCGGTGCTTGTCGACCAAGGCGCCGCCGTGTCCCTCGTTCGCGGCGAGTACCAGGCCGAGCGCAACGGTCAGGAACGCGGTGACGGCGGCAAGAAAGAGTACCGGCGCGGTGAAGCGGGCGAGGTGCGCCGTTTGCGGCGACAGGCGCGAAGCTTCGAGCAACGGCGCGAGCACCAGGAACGCGATGGGCAAGTGCAGCGCGAGCGGATGAAACCGCCCGATGAACCTCAGGAAGTCGGGACCGGTCGTGCCGTCGATGGGAGCCAGCGCCGCGCCGCAAACGAGCGCAACGATGCCGAGGACAATCACCGTCCAGACGATAACGATGGGTTTGGTCGCGCGCACTCTCATCTAAGCCATACACCCCCAGGCTCTTTTTATGCTTAAAAACACTTTGACGAACAGGTATGCTCATCATACCAGTCACGTTTGCGGCCCGGCAATCGGGCCAGGTCACATTTGTACGGGGGGATCGCCGGGTTTTTTCTTTTCCGCCTGGGTTAATACGACCCCCGCGACCCGGCCCAAGGCGCTGTCTCCGCGCATTCGCGCACTGTGACAGGGCTATAATCCAGCCGCAGCGATCCGGGGAGGGCGACGGCCGGGCCGTTGGGATCGGGCCAGCAGTTCGAAATCGCGAGACGGGGAGAAGAAGAATGAGCGAACAAGCGCCGGCAGACGCAACGTCCGCCGAGGCTGCCGCGGCCGGCAGCCCCATGTTCACGAAGGCACGCCTTATCGCTGCTGCGCTGGGACTCGGCGGCATGGTGCTCGGGGCCATCGTCGGGATCGGCGTGCAGAAAGGGGTCGAAAGTACCGGCATCCTCGGGCCGTCGGTCGACGCCCTGATCGCAGAACAGCAATCCAATTTCGCCGACATGACCGCGCGCCTCGACGAACTCAAGGTGCTGTCGGACGACCAGGCCGTGAAGTCGGGCCTCGACGAACTCGGGAAAGTGCTGGCACGGCAGGACGAACTTGCGATGCAGGCGAACGCGGAGATCGCCTATCTCGCCGACCAGGTGGCGGGCATGCGCGAACAGCAGCTCGCGGAATCGGGATTTTCGGGCGGCGCGGATTTCTGGCTCAAGAGCGGCGAAAGCGTCACGGTCGGCCCGGACGGCCACGTCTTCGGTCTCCTGGGTGCACGCTCCAC
>DASUOE010000220.1:0-14116 GCA_036276805.1 Woeseiaceae bacterium
TTGTTGGAGTGCAGCCCGATGTAGTCTACCGAACGTGACGCAAACGTCGGGTTGTCCCGCACAAACTGCTCGAGGCTGGCCTCGAGCTCCTTGCTATGAGCGAACAAATCCAACGCTTTGAGCTTCCTTTGCTCGAGGTGCTTGTCCTCGCGAATATCGACGAACACAGCTTGCCCGCCTATGAGCAGGTAGAGCCCGTAGCACTCGTCTGAGGAATCCGCCGGATCGGGGGCGTATACACCGAGCACTCCGAGCTTGACCGCCACAGTATCAGTTGGCTCAGACATCCGAGTTGCCGCCTAACTACAATTAGGCAGCGTTATGCCGCAAAGAAAATGCAGCGTTTCGCTGTATATCATGATTGATTGCCCGGTAAGTGCCTGAACTTATAGGATCATAGGCGGAGATAGGCGTCAAATATGATGCCGGAGATATACAGCAAGGTGCGGCAAGCAGTCGCATCACTCGCGCGCCAGTGCAAGCCCACGTAGCCGCAACGCATTGCCGATCACCGAGACCGAGCTCAGGCTCATCGCCGCCGCGGCGATCATCGGGCTCAAAAGCCAGCCGAAGAACGGGTACAACACGCCGGCGGCGATCGGGATGCCGGCCGCGTTGTAGGCGAACGCGAAGAACAGGTTCTGGCGAATGTTGCGCATCACGGCGGCACTCAGGCGCCGGGCTTGCGCCACGCCCGAGAGGTCGCCGCGCACGAGCGTGATGCCGGCGCTTTCCATCGCGACGTCGGTACCGGTGCCCATGGCGATGCCAATGTCCGACTGCGCAAGCGCCGGGGCGTCGTTGATGCCGTCGCCCGCCATGGCCACGCGCGCGCCGCCGGCCTGCAGTTCGCGGATCACCGCCTGCTTGTCGGCCGGCGATACGTCGGCACGCACGTCGTCGATGCCGAGCGGTTTCGCGACGGCTTCGGCCGTCGTGCGATTGTCCCCGGTCAGCATGATGACGCGCAGGCCCTGGCTATGCAGCGCAGCGATCGCACTTTTCGTCGTCGCCTTCACAGGGTCGGCGACACCGAGCAATCCGGCCGGTTGGCCATCGATGGCGACGAACATCACGGTCTGGCCCTCGGCCCGGTAATTGTCCGCGGCTGTTGTAAGCGTATCGCTCACGGCGCCCACTCTCTGCATGAGTTTCGCATTGCCGAGCGCGACCCGGCGGCCGACGACCGTAGCCTCGACGCCCTCGCCGGTGATCGACCGGAAGTCCACAGCCGGCGTCATCGGCAGCGCGCGTGCCGCCGATGCGGCCACGATGGCCTGTGCGAGCGGGTGCTCGCTGGCGTTCTCGACGGCCGCGGCAACGCTGACCAGTTCGTCGCTCCCGATGCCGGCGACGGGCTCCACCGTCACGAGCGCCGGCCGTCCTTCCGTCAGCGTGCCCGTCTTGTCGACCACCACGGTGTCGATCTTCTCGAACGCTTCGAGCGCTTCGGCATTCTTGATGAGGATGCCGTGCTGCGCGCCCTTGCCGGTGCCGACCATGATCGACATCGGCGTGGCGAGGCCGAGTGCACAGGGGCAGGCGATTATCAGCACTGCGACCGCGTTCACGATGGCGAACGCCATTGCCGGTTCCGGTCCCCACGCGGACCATGCCATGAACGTCAGGACCGCGATGACGACGACCGCCGGCACGAACCAGGCCGCGACCGTGTCCGCCAGGCGCTGGATCGGCGCGCGGCTGCGCTGTGCCTGCGACACCATGTCGACGATCTGCGCGAGCAGCGTATCCCGGCCCACGCGCGCGACACGCATCACAAAGGCGCCCGTGCCGTTCACCGTTCCGCCGATGACACGGTCGCCGGCACGTTTCTCGAGCGGCACCGGTTCCCCGCTGATCATCGACTCGTCGACGGCGCTGTGTCCCGATTCGAGTTCGCCGTCGACGGGCACTTTTTCGCCGGGCCGGACGCGCAGCCGGTCGCCCACGGCGACGTGCTCGAGAGAAATGTCTTCCTCCGTGCCATCGTCGCGAATCCGGCGTGCCATCGGTGGCGCGAGCTCGAGCAGTGCCCGTATCGCGCCCGACGTCTGGCTGCGTGCCCGCAGCTCGAGGACCTGGCCGAGCAACACGAGCACCGTGATCACGGCCGCGGCCTCGTAATACACGGAGACGCCGCCGTGCATGTTGCGAAATGCCGCGGGGAAAATCCCGGGTGCGACGGTCGCAACGAGGGAGTAGACGAATGCGACGCCTACGCCGAGCGCAATCAGCGTGAACATGTTGAGGTTCCGGGTCGCGATGCTGCGGGCGCCGCGGACGAAGAACGGCCAGCCGCCCCAGAGGACCACCGGCGCGGCAAGCGCGAGCTGCAGCCAGTTCAGCCACCCGCCGGGGACCGCTGGCCCGAACTCCTCCATCGGCACCAGCATTTCACCCATGGCGAAGAGGAAAAGCGGCAGCGTCAGCGCGGTGCTGACCCAAAAGCGCCGGCGCATGTCGTCGAGCTCACCCGTGTCCTCGGGTTCCCGGCCGACCGTCTCCGGCTCGAGCGCCATGCCGCAGATCGGGCAGCCATTGTTGGCGATGTCGCGGACCTGCGGGTGCATCGGGCACGTGTAGACCGTGCCGCCGAAGCCTGGCGGCACCTTGTCGTAGCGCCGGTCGTCCGCACGGGGCTCGGCAGCCGCCATGCCCGCGCGATGGTCACGATGGTTGCATCCCGCGTGCTCTGCCGGCTCAGCGCCGTGTGATGCCCCGTGGCCAGGGTCGTGGCCATGTCGGTAATCGCGTTCGCTCAACGCCATTCTCCGCTAAGCAACGAACCATCCTTGCGTGCGGCGAGGCCTTGCCGCACGCCGCACAACTCCTGCATTCGCGCAAGCAGCAACTCGACGTCGACGGGCTTTACGAGGTACGCATCGAAGCCAGCGTCGGCGGCGCGCGCCTTGTCTTCCTCGCGCCCGTACCCGGACAACGCAATGACGCCGATGGCCGGTTTCGCGGCTTTGATCCGTCGTGCCACTTCGTAGCCGTCGAGATGCGGCAAGCCGATGTCGAGAAGTACGATATCGAATTCCAGCCTGAGCGCCAATTCGATCCCGGCCGCGCCGTCTTCCGCTTCGCGCACACTGCAGCCGGCCAGTTCCAGGAGCGCACCAAGCGCCTGGCGGGCATCCGAATTGTCTTCGACAATGAGGATCCGGAAGAAGCGTTTCGCGGAAATGCCGGCCGCGACATCGTCCGCCGGCGCCGGCGCGGGCAACAGCGGCGCATCGATGCGCGGCAGCCGCACGACGAAAGCGCTGCCTTGTCCTTCTCCGGGGCTGTACGCGTCCACCGTACCGCCGTGCAGTTCCGTCAGCCGGCGTACCAGGGTCAGTCCTATGCCGAGGCCGCCGATGGGCCGGTCCAGTCCCTGCCTGCCCTGCAGGAACGGATCGAACACGTGCGGAAGAAACTCGTCGGCAATGCCGACGCCGCTGTCCTCGACGCGCAGTACCGCGAACTCTCCCTCGCTCGTGACGCTCACGCGAATGGAGCCGGGAGCCGGCGTGTACTTGACGGCGTTGTCCAGCAGGTTATCGATGACCTGCGCGATGCGATCGGGATCGGCATGGATCCACGCCGGCTCGCGCTGTAATTCGACGCGCGACAGCGCACCGCCGGCTTGCGCGC
This sequence comes from Woeseiaceae bacterium, assembly GCA_036276805.1. GTDB lineage: Bacteria > Pseudomonadota > Gammaproteobacteria > Steroidobacterales > Woeseiaceae > UBA1847. The sequence goes on from DASUOE010000220.1 coordinate 3,640, forward strand.
CCAGGGAGCGCGCGACCGCTTCGGCCAGGTCCATGGGCCGCCGGTGGAGCGCCATTTTCTCGACCGTTACTTTCGCGATGTCGAGCATGTCGTCGATCAGGCGCCGCAGCTGCTCGGTTTGCCGGTGGACGATCTCCTGCCAGCGCCGCGCCTGGGCCGTCGTCGCACTGTCGGTGCCTCTCAAGACCGCCCCGGCGGCGCTGATCGCGTGCAGCGGATTGCGCAGCTCGTGGCTCAGGATGGCAAGGAATTCGTCCTTGGCCCGCCCGGCCGCCTCCGCCTCGGTGCGCGCCTTGCGCTCGCGGGCAAGCAGCGCCGCCCGCTCCGACGTCAATGCCGCCATGGCCAGCGCGGTCATGGCCATGAAGGTCATGAATCCCTGGAGAACGAGCAGCGATTCGTTGGACGTGCGCATATGGAACGGACCCTGGCCGGTGGCCGTTGCCCACGTGGCGATGAGTGACAGCAGCGCGACGGCGGTGGCCGCTTCCCGCGGCCCGAACCGGAACGCTGCCCAGACCAGCGGCGCCAGGGAGAGGAAGGCGAGGGGGTAGGACCCGAGACGCGAATGAAAAAACGTCATGCTGCCGACCAGGACCAGCGAACCGAGCAGGCAGGCGGCCTCGATTACGCGCCGCGCCGGCCAGGCCCACAGCCGGTCGACGGACCAGAGCACCAGCAGCGGCGTGACGACGACTGCGCCCGCGACATCGCCGAGCCACCAGGTAAACCATATCGCCCCGAAGTCTGCAGGCGGGGCATAGCCGCCCAGCGTCAGGCTGCCGACGCCGATCGTGGCGCTGACGGCCGCCGCGGCCGCGGCGACACCCGCGAACCTGAAGATGTTGGACGCACGGGCGAACACCGTGGCGGCGTCCGCAAACTGCCTCACCAGGTAGGCGGCGAGGATACCCTCCAGCGTGTTGCCGGTGGCCACGCCCAGGGATGTCAGCAGTGAACCCTGCGTCGTCAGGTTGACCAGCAAGGCGCCGGTGAAGATGGCGGGCCAGATGCGATAGCCGAACAGCAGCGAAGCAGCGATCGCGATCGCGGTGGGAATCCATACGGCTGAGGCGCTCGGGTGCAGGACGCCGAAAAAATGCAGGCCGCCCCGACCGGCGACATAGTAGGCGGCCGTCAATCCGATGATCAGGGCGCAGTAACGCAACGCATGCATCGAGGCAGACCTTATCGCGGCCCGCGTCCGGGAAGGCCGCGGGAGCACCGCTCGAGAATAGCTGAAATCACCTCCGGTATTGGACCGGCCTCCCCTTGCGGGGCGAGCCGCATAAGGCGCAGAGTACCTGCGTCCCGGAGTCGCCCATGCAAAGAAGAACGTTTTGCGCATCCGCAGCCGCCGCCCTCGGGATCGCGGCCTGGCCATTCCCGCGCGCCTATGCCGCCGTATCGACAATTGCCGACGATGCCGACGACGTCGAGGCCGTAACCGGCGACGGCCGGCAGGTGCTGCTGCACGCGGCCGACGTCGAGGATTTCCGGGCCGGGCTGCGCGGGGCCTTGTTGAAGCAGGGTGCCACCGGCTACGACGACGCCCGCCGGATCTACAACGGCATGTTCGACCGCCGGCCCGCGCTGATCGCGCGTTGCGCCGGGGCGGCGGACGTCTTGCGCTCTGTGCAATTCGCGCGCGCACACGGCTTGCTCGTCGCGGTGCGCGGTGGCGGTCACAGCCTCTCCGGGCAATCGGTCTGCGACGGCGGCCTCATGATCGACCTGTCGCCGATGCGCTTCGTCCGGGTGGACCCGGGGCGGCGGCTCGCGTACGTCGGCGGCGGCGCGCTGCTCGGCGACATCGACCGCGAGACGCTGCCGTTCGGGCTCGTCACCACCACGGGCACCGTTTCCCATACCGGCGCCGGCGGGCTGACCCTGGGCGGCGGATTCGGCCGCGTGGCGCGGCGTTATGGCCTCACCTGCGACCAGCTGACATCGGTCGATGTCGTGACCGCGGACGGCCGGCTGGTCGAGGCCAGCAGCGAGCAGAACGCGGACCTCTTCTGGGGCCTGCGCGGCGGGGGCGGCAACTTCGGCATCGCAACCTCGTTCGCGTATCGCCTGCACCCCTGGGACGGCTGGGCCGTCGGCGGTCGACTGGTGTTTCCGCTCGAGCAGGCGCGCGATGTCTTGCGCGGTTTCGACGAACTCTACGAGCGGGCCGCGGACGGGCTCTGGATCGAGCCTGTCCTGTCCACCGCGCCGGGCGGCGCGCGCATCCTGATGCTCGACATCTGCTACTGCGACGCACCCGAGGGGGCGGAGGCCGCGCTCGCGCCGTACCGTCGGCTGGGCCGGCCCGTCGGCGACACCGTCGCTCGCGTTCCCTACGTGCAGCTGCAGACGCAGGACGACGAGCGCGCCCGGATCGGCGGCCGCTACTACACGAAGTCGGGATTCGTTTCCCGCCTGGACGACGACCTGATCGATGCCATGCTCGAGACGATCGCGAGCGCCCCGGTGCCGATGGCGCGCATCGCCATGCCGCCGAAGGGCGGTGCCATCGAGGGCGTCGCGCGCGACGCCACGGCGTTCTGGCATCGCAAATCGCTCTACAGCGTGCTGCTCGGTACCAGCAATGACGATCCGGCCGACGATGCCGCCAATGTCGGCTGGGCGAGGTCGCAGTGGCCGACGCTCGAGGCGTTCACCGAGGGCTTCTACGCCAACACCAACCTGTCGGAGATCGCGGGCGACCGCGTCCGCGACGCGTACGGCGGCAACTACGACCGTTTACTCGCGCTCAAGCGCACGTACGATCCCGACAACCTGTTCCGGCTGAACGCGAACGTCGATCCGCGCGCGTGATATCGCCGCCCACCTCGCGACAGCGTCGCGATAGCGCAGTTCGTACCGGCGGCGCCTCGGATGCTGCAACAAGTGCGCAGTAAACGCCGGCGCGACCTGGCAGCCGTTCTTTACTCCGGGTGCGGTGCGCCGAAGTTCTCGTCGAGATGCCGCTCCAGCGCCTCACCGAAGTATGCTTGCGGATCTGACGCTCTCTTTGCTTCGGCAGCTTCGCGACGCGAAATCGCCTCGTCAGCGATCTCGAAGGCCGCCCGTAAGGTTTCAGCGCCGGGCAGCGCGTCACGATAGAACGCTTCCCCGAAGTATGTCAGGTCACGCTCGTCCGAGCAGCCGAAGGAGGTCCGGTCCGCTGCGGCGGCCGTAATGATTATCGTGTCCGGGTTCTTCAGCGCATCGACGAAACTGCCGGCGTGACAGGCGGAGATGACGATGACGCGCCAGCGAATGCCGGACGCGCCCAACGCCTCTGCCAAAGCTTCATCGCTCAGTTCCTGCAACATCAGCGGGCCGTTCAGGACCGCAAGAGTACCCTCGGAGCCGTGGGACGAGAGGGCGAGGAACAGGATGTCCTCCTCGACGTCCATACGGTTGGCGAGCCCCCGTAATGCATAACCGAGCGATGCCGTCGTGGCGAGTGGAAGCGAATCGAGGTCCCGACGGTCGTTTACCAGCAGGAGCTCCCTCGCCACTGTTGCAAAGCGCTGGCCGACGACTTGGGCCGCGAGCTTTATCTCCTCGGCGAATACGCGTCCTTCGCCGTAGCCGGCGAATCCGAGAAAATACATTTCGGGCGCACCGGCCACGGAGTCGGCAACCGCAGCGACGCCTGCATCGATCCTGGCGGGCTGCTCGAACAGCAGGGTCTCGCCGCGTTCCCAGAAGCCGTCGCCGGTCGTCTCGTCTTCATCGCCGGCCGGGTACCACATGGCGGCATCGACGTACATGGCGGTTGTGAGGTATGCGGCGCCGACGAGGAACCAACCCATGCAAGGAACAGAAGGCAGCCGAGCACCAGGATGAGCGGGCCTGACGCACCTGACGCATCGCCGACCGCATCCTGCCGGCGCAACAGCAACAGCCGGGGGAGGGCAGCGAGCCAGGATTGACTTGCGGACGTATCCGGACGTGTTAGCGCGGCGAACAGGTCCTATCGTCGCCGGTCGACCCGGTGCCAGCTCTCGTCCGCATGCTGTTTCTGGCGCCAGCCGTGATACGGGTGTCTCGCCAACAACGCCTTGTCGCGGAAAACGAAAATCAGCGCTGCCCCGGCGGTGAAGCCGCCGACGTGCGCCCAGAACGCGACGCCTCCGCCCGTGTTGCCGAGCGTGCCGACGCCGCTGATGAGCTGCACGGCAAACCAGTAACCCAGCATCCAGATGGCGGGCATGGCGAACGTCGTCACGAAGAAACCGAGCCACACCAGCATGTACACGTGAACCCGCGGGTAGAGCATGATGTAGGCGCCCATGACGCCGCCGATGGCGCCGGAGGCACCGACCATCGGGATCTGCGATCCCGGGTCGACGACAATCTGCGCCGCTGCCGCGGCGGCGCCGCACAGCACGTAAAAGACCGCGAAGCGCACGTGGCCCATCGAGTCCTCGACGTTGTTGCCGAAGATCCAGAGAAACCACATGTTGCCAATAATGTGCATCCAGCCGCCGTGCATGAACATCGAGCTCAGCACGGTGAACCAGGAGCCATCGCCGCTCAGCATGCATACCGTCTGCGGGCCGAGCTGCACCGGCGTGCCCGCCGGCAGGTTGCCGAGCAGGTCGCCCGGGATGAGAGCGAGCCGGCACAGCGAGGCGGTGAGCGCGGGCTCCGCACCGAGCCCCTGCACGAAGATCCAGACGAGCACGTTGATGCCGAGGATGCCGAAGGTCACGTACGGCGTGAGGATATTCGGGTTTTCGTCGCGAATCGGGAACATCAGTTCGGCCTGGCACCGATGTCGCGCATCGCGCGCTTGTTAGTTGCATCGCTCGCCGGCGTCTCGCTAGAACTTGTCATTGCCGGCAATCTTGAGGTTATTGATCTTGGTTATTCCGAGAAGCTTGAGAAGCAGGTTGCGGCAGGTACGGAGCACGGGATACAGGACTCGCGAGACACCCGGGGAACGGAACGCCGCGTACGTGAGCCGGTTGAACAAGCCGCTCTTCGTGCTCATCAGCGAGAGCACGTGTATGGCATCGGCGCCATAATAGAGTTTGTCGCCCGTTATCAATACCATCCCCTGGTCGATGTCGAACCCGGCCGCAGTAATCCGGGCCATCACAGGCCCGCCGTCCCGGGCATCGACCAATTCGAGGCGCCCGACTGACTCGCGGATCCGCACCAGGTTGCAGTAGAAATCGCATGCCGGGCATTGCTTGTCGTATACGAGCAGGATATCGCCGGCATCGCTCACTGGCGCCACCCGGAGAACCGGCACAACGGCATGCGGCGCAGAGGCAACACTCGACTCACCTGCGTTGGACGGGTTTCAAGCAGTGCTGTTGCGAAGCATCGCAGCCAGCGCTCCTATCAGCAAGGCCAGAATCGGCAGCATGGACAGCGCAAAGCCAAGCGCGCGACTTGCCGGTGCAGCAATGTAGCTGCGCCAGTAGATCAGCCGGCCTACAAGGTAAACGGCCCCTGCCGTCGCAACATAGGCCTGGGGCCAGTACCTGTCGGCGATATACAGGGCAGGGAGGAAGGCCACCATGAGTTCGAGCGTATTCATTTGTACGCGGTAAGCGCGCTCGAACATCTCGTGTCCCGAGACGGCGGGTGCCTTGACGCCGTAGCGGCCGCGGGCACGGCCGACCAGTGCGCCGAAAAACACGAGCTGTGCGACCGCCAGCACCGCGACAAGATCAACGTAGCTCATGGATTTCCTTGCCTGCCTGTCAGCCCGGACGAAAGAGAAGTGCCTCTGCCGCAGCATACAGGGCGATCGCAACGGAACCAAAGCAGATCGGATACCCCTGTAGTGAGAGAATCCATAAGGGCCGATAGCCGCCAGCGCTTCGGCGGCGAGCAGGCTGCGTCGGTTGACCTGGATCAATGCGGTTCGAGCCGGGGGCGGGCAATATCCGCCGGCATGGGCAGTCTTCCAGCGCTCGATCACGACCTCCTGTGTCGCTACGACCGGCCGGGCCCGCGCTACACGTCCTACCCGACGGCGCTGCAGTTCACCGAAGCGTTCGGTGAAGCGGATCTGCGCCGGCACATCGCGAGGAGCAATGCCGACCCCATTCCACGGCCGCTCTCGCTCTACGTGCACGTGCCCTATTGTTTCATGCCTTGCTTCTTTTGCGGCTGCAATCGCATCATCACCCGCGACCTCAGGAAGGGCGAACGTTACGTCGAACACCTGCTGCTCGAGATCGAGCGGGTCTCGCCGTTGTTCGCGCGGGACCGGGACGTCCTGCAGGTACACCTCGGCGGAGGCACCCCGAACTTCCTGCGACCCGCACAGCTCGGTCGGCTGCTCTCGAACCTCGCCAGGAACTTCTGCCTGGACAGCCGGCCGGACCGCGACTTCTCGATCGAGCTCGACCCGCGGTTCGTCGAGCGCGGCGACATTCAAGAACTTGCCGGGTTCGGCCTGAACCGGGCGAGTCTCGGCGTGCAGGATTTCGATTCCGACGTGCAACGTGCCGTCAACCGCCTGCAGAGCGTCGAGCAGACGCTCGCGGTCATCGGCGCCTGCCGCGAGCACGGCTTTCGCTCCGTCAACGTCGACCTCATCTACGGCCTGCCGCGCCAATCGGTTGCCGGCTTCTCGCGGACACTCGACACCGTCATCGAGGCCCGGCCGGACCGGATGGCCGTGTACGGTTACGCGCACCTGCCGGCGCTGTTCAAGGCCCAGCGTCCGTTAAATGCGACGGACCTTCCGGACGCCACGACCCGTCTGGCGCTCCTCGAGCTCGCCATCGGCAAGCTGACCGCGGCGGGTTACCTGCATATCGGCCTGGACCACTTCGCATTGCCGGATGACGACCTGGCGCTTGCCCAGGCACGCGGCACGCTGCATCGAAACTTCATGGGTTACACGACGCACGCGGAGTGCGACCTCGTCGGCCTCGGCGTCAGTGCGATCAGCCGTATCGGCGACAGCTACAGCCAGGCTCCGAGAGACGTCGCCGGCTGGGAACTCGCGCTCGAAGGCGGGCGGCTGCCCGTCTGGAGGGGCCTCGAGCTCTCGGAAGACGACGTGATCCGGGCCGACGTGATCCGGCAGCTGATGTGCAACGGCCGGATCGAAGTCCGCGACGTCGAGCGGCGCCATGGCATCGACTTTCAGGCCTATTTTCAGGATTCGTGGCAGGAACTCGAGCAACTGGCCGGCGACGGTGTCGTCGCCGTTGGGGAGTCGGCCATAGCCGCAACGTCGCGGGGACGATACCTGTTACGTATAATCGCGATGTGCTTCGATCGATACCTTCAGCCCGGGCGCAATCCCGGACGCACGGCGACCTACTCGGCCGCCATCTGACGCCGCCGGGTGCTGCCGTCGCGCCTGCCGCATGACGCCCTCCGGGCACGGGCAGCCGCGGCGCACGCTGCTGGCCGATGACGGCGACGAAGTTCATTTCTGCAGCACCTGCGCGTTCTCCTCCGCCTGCCTTGAGCAGGGCTACGACAAGGAGCGGCTGCGCGAGCTGCACGTCCTGGTCGAGCACGCACCGCCGTTCCGGGAAGGCGAACACATCTTCCGCGAAGGCGATACCTTCGACGCGATCGCGGCCGTCCGCTCGGGCACGGTGAAGACCTACGTCACCGACCTCGAGGGCCGGGAGCAGGTGCTCGGCTTCTTCCTGCCTGGCGAAGTGATCGGCCTCAACGCGATTTCGAGCGCCCGGTATCCCTGCAACGCCGTCGCGCTCGAGACGGTGCTGCTCTGTCGGTTCTCGTTTCCGCGCATGGCGACGCTCGCCACGCGCATGCCGGGTCTCCAGCAACAGCTCTTCCGGCTGCTGAGCGAGGACATCGGCAAGGCGAACCTGCTGACGGGCGACTTCACCGCCGAGGAGCGACTGGCGGCGTTCCTCGCCGTATTGTCGCGCCGCTATGCGGCGCGCGGCCTGTCGCCCACCCGTTTTCGCCTGGCGATGGCCCGCACGGACATCGCGAATTACCTGCGGCTCGCCGCGGAGACCGTCAGCCGCATACTTCGCCGGTTCCAGGACGACGGCCTCATCCGGGTAGACCGCCGGGAAATCGAGCTCGTCGACCTGCCGCGGCTCGAGCGCCTGGCCCGGAGCGTTCTCAGAAACTGATTCCCGCTTGACCTGGATCAGGGTGCCGAGCGGCGCCATGCTGCAGCATCTTCCGCATGCTCGCAGGCGGTGAACAAGAACACCACGACACGGCGGTTGGCAACGTCCTCCCGTGCGGAAGCGGCGCAGATTCAGCCCGGCCGCCGCAGCGGTGCGTATCGACCCGGCGGGCGACGGCCGGCAACTTCGCGCTCTTCGACTACGGCTTTCGCCCGTTCTTCCTACTCGCCGGCTGGTTCGCTCTGCTGAGCGTCCCGGCATGGCTGTGGCTGTACCGCACCGGCGGCACGCCGCTGCCCGGCCTGCCGCCGCAGCTCTGGCACGGGCACGAAATGCTCTTCGGTTTCGTCGGCGCCGCGATCGCGGGCTTCATGCTGACAGCCGTGCCGAGCTGGACCGGCAGCCGGGGGTTCGCGGGCAGGCCGTTGCTGGCGCTTGCGACAACCTGGCTCCTCGGCCGCTTCGCGTTCGCCTTCGCCGCACACCTACCGCAGTTCCTCATCGTCGTCGCCGAACTCGCCTTCATACCGGCACTCCTGCTGCTGGTAGCACCGCCGGTGCTGCGGAGTGCGAACCGCAATCGCCCGTTGCCGTTCGTCCTCGTCACGTTCTGGGCTCTCGATGCGGCATTCCTTTGGGCTGTGCATCAGGGGGATGCGGCGCTCGCGCGCCAGATGCTCCTGGCGACGCTCGGTGTCGTCCTGCTGCTCATCACAGTCATCGGCGGACGCGTCGTGCCCGCATTCACCGGCAACGCGCTCCGGGCCCGCGGGGCGGACGCGACGCTGCGAACTTTCCCGCTGGTCGATCGCGGTGTCATCGCCGCGATGGCCGCGCTCGCACTCGCCGATCTCCTTCGCCTGCCCGCCGTCGTCCCCGCCGGACTCGCAGGCATCGCCGCCGTGCTGCACGCCGTGCGGCTGAGCGGGTGGCAAACGCGGCACACGCTGCGCGACCCTATCGTGTGGATCCTGCACGCCGCGTACGCCTGGTTGCCGCTCGGCCTCGCGCTGCGCGCGCTGCACGCGCTCGCCGGTTTCGGCTTTGCCGCGCACTGGCTGCACGCACTCGGCATCGGCGCGGCGGCGGGCATGGTGCTCGCGGTCATGACGCGCGCGGCGCTCGGTCACACCGGGCGCCCCTTGCGCGCCGCACGCGCAACCACGGTGGCGTATGTGCTGCTGATCGTTGCGGGCCTCGTCCGCGTGTTCGGTCCGGTAGCCGCGCCGGGGAGCTACGTCGTGTCGATCACGCTGTCGGCCGTGGCCTGGACGGGGGCATTCCTGTTGTTCGTGCTCGTCTACACACCGATCCTGGTACGGCCACGCGCGGACGGGAGGCCGGGATGACGAACCTGCGGGCAATCTTCGGCATTGCCGCCGCCGCGGCCGCCGGCCTCGCGCACTCAGCGGACACGGCATCGCACGGCGCCGGTGACGGTTCGCTCGACGAGATCGTCGTCGTCGCAAACAAGGCTGAACGCAGCCTGCGCGAAGTGGCCGCAAACGTCACGGTTCTGACGCGCGAGACGCTGGCCGACGAACTGTCAACGAGCCTCGGCGAGAGCTTCCGCTACACGCCGGGCATCGACGAGGAGTGGGCGGGCGGGCGGTTCGGCAGCGAGGGCATCAGCATCCGCGGCATTGGCGGCAATCGGGTCGCCCTGGTCGTCGACGGCGTGAAGCTCGGCGACCAGTACGACATCGGCAGCTTCGCGAACGCGACGCGGGACTTCATCGATGCCGGGTTCATTCGCCGCGCAGAGGTCCTGCACGGACCCGCCTCGGCGCTGTACGGGAGCGATGCGATCGGCGGTGTCGTCTCCGTGCGTACGCTCCTGCCAGCGGACCTCGTCGGTCCGGACGACGACGGCGGAACCGTCTCGGCACTGTGGCACGGTGCCGACGACAGCCTGCACGGCACCGCGCTCGCCGCGTTCGGCACGGCAGTGCGGGGCATCGTCCTCGGCGGCAGCCGGCGCGAAGGCGGAGCACGCGATTCCGCCGCGCTTTCGGAGCCGGTCGACGAGCGCGAGTTCCGCCGCACGTCCGCGCTCGTGAACGTCGCGTCGGACGACGTCTTCGGGCACCGAGCGAGTGCGGGCCTGCTTTACCAGGACAGCGCGGTCGACACCGACCTGCACTCGATGCTTGGTTCGGGGCGATTCGCGGCGACGACGGCGCTTAAAGGCTTTGACGAAAGCCGGCTTGCCGTTGCCCACGCGGACCTGGCCATCGGCGGCGCAGGAGCCCTCGTGCATGACGGGGTCCTGCGCCTGTACGCCGGGCAATCCGACATCGACCAGGATACGCGGGACGTGCGTGCCAACGCCGCGCGGCCGGTGATCATCGATCGGGAGTTCGAGTACGACCAGGCCTTCCACG
>DASUOE010000221.1:0-4990 GCA_036276805.1 Woeseiaceae bacterium
CTGGCCGCCTTCAAGTCGCGGCGTTACCGCCGGTTCAGCTCACAAGCCCTGACTCCGTGACAACTCACGGTTGGCTGGCCGCCTTCAAGTCGCGGCGTTACCGCCGCTCCAACAAGATCGGGAGGACGGTCATGTCGAAGACGAGGGCGCTCGTCAACGCCACGCCGGTCAGCACGCCGAACAGCGTCGTCGGCACGAAATCCGAGAACACCAGCGCGAAGAAGCCCGCGACGATGATGAGCGTCGTGTAGCAGACGGCGAAGCCGACGCTGGAGTTCGTCGCCCGGACGGCATCGGCGGGACTGCCGTCCTCCTCGCGGAAGCGGTGCACGTAGTGCACGGTGTCGTCGACGGCGATGCCCATCGCCACGGCGGCGATCGTCATCGTCATGAGGTCGAGCGGGATGCCGAACCACGCCATCGTGCCGAACACCGTCGCGACCACCAGCAGGTTCGGCACCAGCGCGATCACGGCGAGCTTGAACGAGCGAAAGAACGCGAGGAACGCCACGAACAGCGCCGCCAGCACGACGAGGAGCGAGTAGAGCTGCGAGCGCGACAGCTTCGTCAGGATGTCCTCGTAGAGCACGAACAGGTTCGACAGGGTGTACTCCCGGTCGGGCCCGACGACCGCCTGCACGTCGTCATGCAGCGATTCGAGCAGCGCGCTGCGGTCCAGGCCCTCGGTCGTGTCCTGGATGCGTATGGAGAAGCGCGCCTGGCCGGTCTCCGGTGAGTAGTAGCTGCCGACGAGCGACTCGCGCAGCTCCTCGTCCATCAGCAGGTACGCCGCTGTCATCTCGTACTCGGTCAGCGGCCGGCCGTCGTTCACTTCCCGGGCGAGCGCCGTGAAGTTGACGAGCGACAGGATCTTGCCGACGCCTGCATGCCGCTCGAACAGCGCCTGCATTTTCTGCAGCTCGGTGAACGTCTCCGCCTCGAGAAGCAGGTCGCCCTCGCCCGGCGGCACGTCGACGATCACGTCGAGCGGCGTCGAGCCGCCGAGGTTACGGTCGATGAACGTCAGTTCGCGGTGCACGTCCGTGTCCTCCGCGAAATAGTCGATGAAGCTGTTCTCGACGTCGAGCCGGAACAGCCCGGCCATGCACACGACGAACAGCAGGAACGCCGCCGCGAGAATGGCATACCGGGCCGACAGCACCGCGCCGGCCAGCCTCTCGAGGCCGCGCCGCAGCCACGCCGGCTCGTCCGCCGTCCGGGCCGGGCCGAGCAGCGTCAGCAGCGCCGGAAACAGGCACAGCGTGATCACGAGCGAGACCGACACGGCGATCGCCATCATCCAGCCGAAGCTGATGACGGGCTGGATGTCGGTGATGAGCAGCGCCACGAACCCGACGACCGTGCTGCCGGCGGCATACAGTATCGGCGCAGTCTTGCTGCGCACGGCCTCGCCGACCAGCGCCGCGTGCCCTTGCCCGGTCGGTTGCCCGGCCGGCTGCCCGGCCGTTTGAGATGCTGGTTGCCCATGCCGTTCGCGGGCGAGCTCGCGGTAGCGCACGACCAGGTGCACGACCACGGCAAGCGTCAGGATGAGCTGCAGTGCGACAAAATTCGCCGAGATCGCCGTCGCCTCGAGTTCGAGGAGCGCGAACAGCCCGACCGTGCAGACGATGCTCGCGACGCAGCAGGCGATCGCGATCAGGAGCCAGCGCCAGTCCCGGAAAAGCAGCAGCAACAGGGCGGAGATGAGGACGAGGACGGTGCCGCCGAACACGACCAGGTCGCTCTCGACGATGTCGATGAGCTGCTTGCCGAGCGCATGGACGCCGCCCAGGTAGATGTCCGCCGATTCCTCGTACGGCGCCACGATCGCCCGGATCTGCTCCACTTCGCGGCTGCGCAGCGCGGTGAGCCGCTCCTCCATGGGCGCCATCTCGGCATCGAGCTGCTCGAGCTCCGCCGTCTGCGCTTCCGTCAACGGCTCACCTGCGGCGGCGGTGCGTATATCGGCCTGCCTCGCCGCAAGCCCGGCGAGCTCCTCGTTCGCCTCGAACACGACCTGCAACGCCGTCACCGTCTGTTCGTCGTCGACGATCAGGTTCTCGTAGATCGGGTGGCCCTCGAGCGCGCCGGCCACCGCCTGCGGCGACCAGCCGGCCGCGTCGACGGAAAGCGCCGCGGCGTCCAGGTTCGCAATGCCGGTATCGGCAAGCGTCGGCAGGGGTACGTCGAGGATCGACCGCACGGTCGCCACCCGGTCGAGTGCCCTGAGCTCATTCCTCAATTCGCGCAGGGTGCCGAAGGTCTCGGCGGAGAACAGCTCCCTGTCGGTCGGCTGGTACGCAACGAGCAGGAATTCTTCCGGCGCGAACACCTCCCGGAGCTGCATGTATTCGAGGTATTTCTCGTTGTCGCGTGTGAGCAGCGTATCCGCGGAGGCATCGATCTCGAACTGCCGCGCCGCGAAGCCGAGCGCGACGGTGACTGCCGTGAGCGCGAGGACGATGAGCCAGGCGCCCGGCCGGGAAAGCCGCAGGTTCATCGCTCAGTCGCGGTAAGCGGCGTCGCGCTGAATGCCCTGCAGGTGCAGGTTGCGCAGGAACGTATACGGATCTTCCGGCCGCTCGAGCAGTTTTTCGTAGGTCTCCGCGCTCTGGGCGAAATCCTGGAACCAGCCGTAGCTCAGGATCAGGAACCCGTCCGGGCTCTCGGTCACCCAGGGGATCGGGTTGAACAGGAAATCCACGCCGCGCGCGATGCCGTTGCGCGTGTCGGAAGGACCGAAGAACGGCAGCACGATGTAGTTGCCGTAGCCGAAGTCGTAGTGCGCAAGCGTTTCGGCGAAATCCGACGGCTCGCGCTCGAGCCCGAACACGGCCTCGGCCGGGTCGAACAGCCCGAGGAGGCCTATCGTCGTGTTGATGCCGAAACGCAGCAGGTTCGTGCCGGCCGGTTTGAAGTCGGCTTGCAATGCCTGGTTGATCGCGTACACCGGGTGCTCGACATTGTCGAAAAAGCTCGCAACCCGGCGGTCGACGACGTCAGGCACGACCTTCGCGTAGCCCTTCCCGGCGGGGATCAGCACGTAGCGGCCGACGACGTCGTTGAACTTGAACATCGCCCGGTTGAACGGCTCCAGCGGGTCCGCGTAATCCTCGTAGCTCACGACGTTCGGGTCGACTTCGATGACCGCCTGCTCCGTCGAAGCCGGCTCGTCCGTGGCGGCCGCGTCGACCGGCACCGGCTGGCCGGCGGCCGGCACGGGGTCGGCTGCCTGCATGACGCAGCCGGAAAACGCTACGGCCGCGCACGACAGCACGGCCGCCCGTGGCACAGCCGCCCGCCAAGACACGGCAAAGCACAGAGCCGCCTGCAGCAGGCCGGCAGGCCGTGCAGCGCGGATCGTCGGGCTCGAAAGCCGCGAGAGCGGGTGCGTGGCCGGGACCGTGCCTGCGGCCGGGCAGTTCGTCGAATATGCCAGGGTGCCTTCCTCCGGTGACGCGCGATGCGCGTATTGACCGGATTCGATGCAAGTCCTGTGCCACGGAGTTCGCAGAAGCGGCCGTAAGGCCGTGAATAACAAGCGGGTTCGGGAGCCGCAAGTTCGCGGCGTTATCGCGGCTGCTCCGGATTTCGCGGCGTTACTGCCGCTATTGGGCGTCCGCGATGTTGAACTGCAGCTGCGCCTTCCCCGCAACATTACCGCCGCGCAAACGTGAATCGCGGTGTTCTGCCTCGAGGCGCAGCAGCGCCGCTTTCGTGTCGAGGCCGCCGCCGAAGCCGGTGAGGTCGCCGGCGGCGCCGATCACGCGGTGGCAGGGCACGATGACCGGGACCGGGTTGCGGCCGTTCGCCGCGCCGACCGCGCGCACGGCGCGCGGTCGGCCGATGCGCTCGGCGACGTCGCGATAGGACGCCGTTTCCCCGTAGGGAATCTTTTGCAATTCCGCGAGCACGGACAGCTGGAACTCGGTGCCGGTCAGCCTGAGCGGCAGGTCGAACGTGCGACGCCCGCCCGCGAAATACTCGTCGAGCTGCCGGCGCACCTCCGCGAAGGGCTTCTCGTTGTAAATCCAGCCGGGGTCCGGGTCGCGGCGCATGCGGCCCGACGGAAAGCTCAATATCTCCAGCGCCTGTTCGTCGCCGGCCAACAGGAGTTCCCCGATGGGGGTGTCGTGATAGCAGTAGTACATGGTCATCCTCCGGAATTCGCTGCCTGGTTGCCTGTACCAGGCACGAGCGAACTCCACAACAACATCGCCGCGTACGCGCGCCATGGCCGCCAGGCCTCGGCGCGCTGCAGTAGTTCCGCCGGTTTCAGTCGGCCGCCCTCTTCGTCGAATGCCCGCAACAGGCCGAGATCCGAGGCAGGGAAAGCGTCCGGATTCTTGAGGGCGCGCATTGCAATGTACTGCGCCGTCCAGTTGCCGATGCCGGGCAAATCGGTCAGCGCCCGGCACACCGCGTCCGCGTCCTGGCCGCTGTCGAACGCGACCTCGCCTCCGGCCACCGCCAGCGCGAGGCGGCGAATCGTCGCGATGCGCGCGCCGGTGATGCCGAGGTTGTCGAAGCGCCGGCGCGCGAGCGCATCCGGCGCCGGGAACAGGTGCGTCAGCCCGTGGCCCGCCGCATCGCCGAGCGCCGGGTCGAGCGGCGTCCCGTAGCGGGCGACGATGCGTCCGGACAGGGTCGTCGCCGCTTTGACCGATACCTGCTGCCCGAGCACCGCACGTACCGCGAGCTCGAAACCGTCCCAGGCCCCGGGCACGCGCGGCAGCGCGCGGCGGCCGAGCCGGGACTTGAGCGACGGGTCGCCCGCGAGCGACTGGCGAATCTGGGTCACCGGCGCGTCGAGGTCGAAGAGCTCGCGCACCTTCTGCACGACGAAAAACAGGTCCGCTGTCGCGACACCGGCGACGACCAGCTCGAGGCAGCCCCGCTCAGGGTCGTCGCTCACCGCGAACACGCCCGGCCGGCCGTCGATGCAAACCGTGCGCCGGTACGTAGCGCCGTCCTCCGACTCGACGCC
>DASUOE010000222.1:0-3657 GCA_036276805.1 Woeseiaceae bacterium
CCAGTCGCCGCTCACGAGTGTTCTCCCGGCGCGGCCCCGGCCGCGCCGCTCGCGTGCCTCCCGGTCATCGCGCGCCTACGGCCGACGGTGCCCGCACGGCGATGCGGCGGCGCGTTCACGGGTCACAGGGAAACTCGTGCACGAGCGCTTCGTACACGGCCTCGGCGTTCGTCAGGCGCAGGGCTTCCTCGTGGGTTTCGAGGTAGCCGGCCACTGTCTCGACTATCTGGATCGCGGAGAGAGAGTCATCGAGACAGTAGTCCGGCTGATCGGCCTGCAGAGCGAGCATCCGCAGCGTGCCGAGGCGCGTGCGAGCCGCGCGCTCGGCAAAGGTTTCGTCGTCGGCAGCGCCCGGACCGGTCCAGGCTACGCCCGGCGCCGCTTCCGCGCCGGCCAGGAAGCCCTGCATGAACGCCAGGCAGAGCGCGGCATCCGCGTCGGTCGAGCCGTCGAGGAATGCGTCGCAGGAACTTTCGAGCTGGTCTGCGTCCAGCCACTCCATCGCAGTCGCCGGAGACGCGGCAAACAGCAGGATGACGAGGTATCTCCACACGTTCTACAGCTCCTGTGTCTTTGCAGGCAGGGCATGCATCGCACAGCGATGCATCTGTAGTTGTGTATACGCCCGCCGACAGGACTTAATCCCCGCCGGCCGTCGAAATCCTCGAAGACTGCGCCGCGAGCGCCTACTTCCCGTAGTCGTATTCGTCGAGATACGTGACGATGCGCGATACCTCGTCGTCGGTGAGCGGCGCGGCGACGGCATAGCGGTCGTGCTGGTGCTGCCAGTACGCGAGCGTGACGCCGTCTCGGTGCAGGATGTGCCGCGGAACCTCGGCGACCTCGTCGTCGTGCACGAGGAAGTACGAGATGGTCGTGCCCTTGGCATCGCGATACGGCACGTGCAGCAGAATGCCCTCGTCGCTCGGCACGAGTTCGGCGCCGATGGGCTGGAATCCGAACGATGCGAGGTCGGGCAGGCGGCGTTCCGCGCCGACCCGCGTGAACAGGCGCGTGAGCCGGTCCTTGGAAATCGGCAGCACCTCGGTGGGATCGACGGTCGTCAGCAGGTGCGCCTGGAGGACCTCCTCGGTGAAGCCCGGCCCGTCGACCAGCGGCTGCAGCAGCATGTGGCCCATCCAGCCGGCGGCAAACATCGCCGCGACGATCAGGCTGCGCTGCCAGCCCCAGCGCCCGGGCGGCCGGAGGCGCCGTGCCAGCCGGTCCTTCAGTTCGTCTATCCGCGGGGAGGCCTGCACCGCGTCCGCCGAGCGGGCCAGCCGCCGCAGCGTATTCTTCTGCTGCAGGTACTCGCGTACGCGTGCGGCGGCATCGGCGTGACTCGCCAGGTAATGCTCCACGCGCGCCATCGTTTCCTCGTCGAGGTCTCCGTCGACGTAGGCGTGCAGTTCGATTTCGAGGTCGGGATCTTCGCGCATCATCACTTCACCGCCGTCATTCCACGGCCGTTACTTCACGGCCTTGAGCGGCCCCGGCTTCCCGCCGCTGGCCAACCGTCGCAATTCTTCACGACCCCGTGCGAGCCGGGACATCAGGGTGCCGATAGGGATGTCGAGGGCTTCCGCGGCTTCCGCGTAGGACAGCCCCTCCACGGCAATGAGCACCAGCACGGACTGCTGGTCCGGCGTGAGGTGGCTCAGCATCGAGAGGGTGTTCTCCGCCTCGACGTGCTTTTCCTGGTTCGCCGGCACCTGTGTGTCCCTGAGCGCCGTATCGATGAAGCGGCTCGCGCGGGCGCGCCGGGCGTACTGCCGCTTCTGGGAAACGAATGTGTTGTGCAGGATGCTGAACAGCCAGGCGCGCAGGTTCCGTCCCGGCTTGAAGGTATGGGCCGCCGCGATCGCCTTGAGCAGCGATTCCTGGACGAGGTCGTCGGCATCGGCGTGGTTCCCGCACAGGACCCACGCGTATCGCCGGAGGCTCGTGATGTGCACCTCGAGGTCGTCGATCATCCGGTTTCCGTGGTTTCGACCCAATATACGCGGTGCAGCCGGGAATAATCCCGGCAGGAGCGGCGGTAACGCCGCGAATTTCAGGCGGCCGGATGCCACGGCGTTATCGCCGCAGCCGGAAGGTGCAAACCATTCGCGGCCTTACGGCCGCTCCTACAGCACGGATAACCCGCCCTTACGAGCGGCGATCACGCCCGCAGGCGTTTCTCGTCCTTCAGTCGCTCGATCTGCGCGTCGATCCAGGCCTTGTGGCGCCGCTCGTCCGCGAGGTTGTGCTCGAGCGTCCCGCGTGCCGCGGCGTCCATCCCGTTGGCTTCGAGTGCCTTCTCGTACGCCGTGTTCGTCACCTTCTCGTTCGCCTGCATTGCACGCAGGATCGCCTTGTCGCCGGCCATGCCGGCGATGACCACCTTGCCCTCCGTCAGGATCATCTTCAGGTCGGGGCCGTCCGGCACCTTCTCGTCGAGATTACGCAGGATGTTGCCGAGATTCTCCGTGTGGCGCACGTGGTCCTCGCGGAACTCGGCGAGCTTTTCCGCGTAGGCGCGGTCCTCGAGCCTTTCGATGGCTGCGTCGTACGCCTCGATCGCATCGTAATCCAGCTTCACCAGTTCCTTCAGTGTCTTCGTCCTGTCTGCCATATCGAACTCCATCATTTTGTCCAGCCAAGTGGTGGAGGGTGAGCTGCAACTTGTGTGCCATAGCGCCGCCGCGAGCTTCGCCCTGTCGGCAGGCGATCGCGCCGCGCAGGATTCTCGCGCGGGTATGTAGAATTTGCGCACTTCTTAACAGTTCCTTACAAAGGCGGGCCGCGCGGGGCGCTATGATGCGAATGGCTTACCGCCGTCGCCGCGACCCACCGACCATGCACACAGGCCCGCACATTCTCGTCGTGGACGACGATCCCGAGATTCGGGAGCTGCTCGGCAGCTACCTGGAGGACATGGGATTCCGGGCGAGCATTGCCGAAAACGCGGTCGCCGCGCGGGCAGCCGTGGCCCGCGATGCGCCGGACCTCGTCGTGCTCGACCTCATGCTGCCCGGCGAGAGCGGCCTCGATTTCTGCCGCGAGCTGCGCAAGCGGTCCGCGCTGCCGGTGATCATGCTGACCGCACTCGGCGACACCGTCGATCGCATCGTGGGACTCGAAGTCGGGGCGGACGACTACCTGGTCAAGCCGTTCGACCCGCGCGAGCTCGTGAGCCGCATTCGTTCGGTGCTGCGCCGCGCGCCGGGCGCGGCGCAACCGGCCGATGTCACCGCCTGGCGCTTCGGCGGCTGGCGCCTCGACCGCGTGTCGCGGACGCTCACACGCGATGCCGCGGGAGCCGGAGCGGCACGCATCGAACTGTCGGGCGCAGAATTCCGCGTCCTCGAACTCCTGCTCGAACGGCCCGGCCAGGTACTGACGCGGGCGACCCTGACCGAGGTGCTGCGCGGACGCGGACACGATCCCTTCGACCGCAGCATCGACGTGCGCATCAGCAAGTTGCGCCAGCTGCTCGATGACGATGCACGGGCGCCGACGATCATCAAGACGGTATACGGCGAGGGGTACGCGCTCGGCGTCCCGGTGGCGGCGGAGTGATGCGCCTCCTGCCCGAGTCGCTGTTCGGCCGGCTCGTCACGGCGCTGCTCGCTGTCGTGCTCGTGACGGCTGCTGCCATCGCGCTCATCGTAGAGC
>DASUOE010000223.1:0-2888 GCA_036276805.1 Woeseiaceae bacterium
CGATGGAGCATCCGCTCGATTGCTTGATCCTGTAGCCAGGTGGCCCGTCGAACCAGTCGACGTAGCGCCAGATTTCCACGCCATCATGGCTGTACATCTGGACGAACGCGGTATCCCAGCTCTCCCGGGGGGCGTCCGGTCTCGGATCGAGGATGCGCGTCGTGCCATGCACGAAAATGCCCGCGGCATTTACATCCACGCCGCTGATCACGGTTTCGAGTTCGCCGACTTCAGGGAAGATGCGCCACACCACCTGCCCGTCGGCGTCGTACTTCGTGAGCAGTCCACGGCAGCCCGGCGGGTCGCAGTCGGTCTGTCCGACGGCGAAAATGCCGTAAGGCGTGGCCTTCACCTGCTGTACGCGCGGCAGGATCCGCGCGTACGCCTCACTCGTGTTATCCCACCATTCGACGGTTTGCGCCGGCGCTCCGGCGACATGAAACAACGCGCTGCTCGCGACGAGCCACGTAACCATTCGACGGCACATGATGCGGTCCTCCTCGAGTGAGCGCAGCGGAAATTCTCGCTACTCCTTCTATAGCAACGGGACCGGCGGCCTGATATAGGCACTTTCCGAAAGGTAAGTTGCCCCTCCGCGGAGGGGTCCTCGAAACTACTTTAAGTTGTTCCACGCGGAAGACGCCTCGCATCGGCTGCGAGACGTCTCCGCGAGAGGCTGCCCGGGCCGGCGTCAGTTCCAGTTGTCGATCTTGACGTCGTCCGGGTCCGGCGCGCCCTGGCCCGTTTCCACGAGCTGTTTCAGGCTCATCAGGAATACCGCCCACTTGGTGCTGCAGTGGTGCATGAACTCCACGGGCTCGCGCCAGCCTTCGTGCTTTAAGAGAACGATGGCGTAATCGTCCTCCTGCCGGAGGTCGAAGCGGACGCGCGTGCCGATCCATTCCGCCGGGCCGTCGACGACCTCCCAGAGCACGTGTTTGCCGGGCTCGAGTTCCAGCACTTTCATGTCGAAGCCGCCGGCGCCGAAGCGGAACTTCAGGACGCCGCCGACGGTACTCTCACCCTTCGTGTTCCTCGTCCACCAGCCGGCGAGGCCGTCGCGGGTCGCGAGAGCCCGGTAGGTTTTCTCCACGGGCGATTTGATGCCCACGCGGTGCAGTATGTCAGCCATGATCCGTCTCCTTGGGGTAGATTGCGTGCGTTGGTGTGAGGTTCACACGGCCGGCATGCATGGCGTGAGTAACAAACGGGTCGCGAATTTTTGATGGACGCCCTGATCGCGGCGGCATCGCGGGCGCTCGCGGCGGGCGACCCCTTGGGTGCGCTGAAGCGGGTGGCGTTGCGCGACGACCCGGCGGCGCTCGCACTCCGGGGCATCGCGATGGCGCAGCTCGGCGACTTCGACATCGCCAAGGCGTTGCTCAAGCGCGCGGGCCGCGCGTTCGGGAGCCGGGAACCGGTGGCCCGCGCCCGCTGCATCGTGGCGGAAGCCGAGATCGCACTCGCCTCGCGCGACCTCGGCTGGCCGGCGACGACGCTCGACGCGGCGCGGGCGACGCTCGAGACGCACGGCGATCACCTGAACGCCGCGCATGCAGAGCACATCGAGGCACAGCGCCACTTGCTGATGGGACGGCTCATCGATGCGGAACGCATCCTGGCACGGATCGCACCGGCCACGCTGCCGCCCGCGCTGCAGGCGGCGCACGAACTGCTCGTGTTCGGCTGCGCGACACGCCGCCTCGACACAGGCACGGCGCGCGCGGCGCTGGGCCGGGCGAAGCTCGCGGCGCGCGCGGCCGGCAACCCGGCGCTCGCCGCTGAGGTCGAAAACGCATTCGCGGTGCTGGAGGCACCGGCTGCGCGATTGCACCGGCGCGGCAGCGTTCAGACGCTGCGGCTCGCGGAGGTCGAAGCGCTGTTCGCCGGGCAGACGCTCATCGTCGATGCGTGCCGTCATCGGGTGCGCGGCGGCGATACCGTCGTCTCGCTCATGAGCAGGCCGGTCCTGTTCGGCCTCGCCCGCGCGCTCGGCGAAGCCTGGCCGAAGGACGTGGCCCGGGACGCGCTCATCGCGCGCGTGTTCCGGACGAGGCGCAGCGACGACACCCACCGTGCGCGGCTGCGCGTCGAGATGGGCCGGTTGCGAACCGCGCTTAAGCCGCTCGCCGCTGTGCGGGCCACGCCCACGGGCTTCGAGCTCGCGCCGAACGAGCCTGTCGATGTCGCGGTGCTGGCGTGGCCGGCCGAGGAGGCGCATGCGGAGGTGCTCGCACTCCTCGCGGACGGCGAAGCGTGGTCGACCTCGGCGCTCGCGCTCGCGCTCGGCGCGAGCCAGCGGAGCGTGCAGCGAGCGCTCGGCGACCTCGCCGCGGCCGGAAGAGTGCAGGCCTACGGCCGCAGCCGCGCCCGGCGCTGGGTGACTGCCCCGCTGCCGGGATTCACGACGACATTGTTACTCCCCGGCCCGCTGCCGGGCGACTAGCCTGAAGGCTCATCCAATCGAGGAGCAAGCCATGCAACGCACAGCCGCCGAGATCGTGAAGGAATACGGGCCGTTCCCGGGCATCGAGCACGTCCACGGCGTGTCGTTCGACGGCCGGCTTGTCTGGTTCGCGAGCGGCGAGCAACTCAACGCGCTCGATCCCGCGAACGGTAAACTGGTTCGCGCTATCGAAGTGCCGGCTTACGCCGGCACGGCGTTCGACGGAAGGCACCTGTTCCAGATCGCCGAAGACCGCATTCAGAAGATCGACCCGACGAGCGGGACCGTGATTGCCACTATCCCGACGCCAGGGGATAGCAACTCCGGGCTGACGTGGGCCGAAGGGTCACTGTGGATCGGGCAGTACCGCGACAGGAAAATTCATCAGCTTGATCCGGAGACGGGGGCGGTGCTGCGCACGATCGAGACGAAGCGCTTTGTT
>DASUOE010000224.1:0-14145 GCA_036276805.1 Woeseiaceae bacterium
TTTCGTGTCGGTCACCGGGAGCGCGCCTGGGCGCACAACTGCATCGCTATCGGACTCGCCGGCAACTGCATCGAGCCACTGGAAGCGACCGGACTTTATCTCAGCGATCTCGCCTCGGTAATGCTGACCGAACATTTCCCGTATCGCGACGACATGGAAGCACTGGCCTTTCGCTTCAATCGCATCATGCTCAATCGCTTCTACGAGATTCTCGATTTCGTCAACCTGCACTATTGCCTGACGCGCCGGACTGACAGCGATTTCTGGCGCGAAGTGCAGCGGCCCGAGCGCATCAATGACCGCTTGCGGGCCAAACTGGACTATTGGCGGGTCAAGCCGCCATCACCGTCCGACTTCGAAGACCAGTTCCTGCCAGGTATGCCGCAGGCGCGGACCGGCGGAAACGGAACGGCGCGCGACGACCGGCCGCCGGTCGATACCGCCGACCTGTTCGGCATCGACAGCTACGAGGCAGTTCTCTACGGAATGGACTTCCTGCGCGAGGAATGCGACGTCTGGTTCGGTTCGAACCGGCCCGCCACACAGGTGGCGCGACCGATTGTCGAGCGGGCCGCGGCGGCGCTCGACAAGCTGCCCGCCCACGACGTCTGGCTGCACGAGGTGCTCGGGGCACCGCAGTTCGCGCCGGGCGGTCGTATATCGCGGTGAACGTTAAACATATTCTGATCGTCGGCGGCGGCTCCGCCGGCTGGATGGCCGCCGCCTATCTCGATGCGGCTTTGAATCACGGCGAGCGTCGAACGGTCGAGATCAGTGTGGTCGAATCGCCGGACGTGCCGCGGATCGGCGTCGGCGAGGCGACGATCCCGCATATCAATCATATCCTCGATGTGATCGGTATCGGTCGGCACGAATTCCTGCGCCGCGTCGACGGCACCTTCAAGCAGGCGATCAAGTACGTCAATTGGCTCGAGCGGGACGGTGGCTATTACTACCATCCATTCTCGCGCTTCAACAAGGTGCCGCTGGATCGCTCCAGCCGGCGCTGGCTGATGAGCGATCGCTCGATACCCTACATGGAAACCGTGTCCATCCAGCCGATTGTCTGTGAACTCGGCCTGGCGCCGGAGATGCTCGGGCCTCGCGACGTTGGCAGTCCACTGACGTATGCGTATCACATGAACGCGCTGAAGTTCGCCGACTATCTGTGCGAGCTGGCAACTGCTCGTGGCGTACGCCACTACCTCGACACGGTAACCACGGTCGAGATGAGCGGGAACGGCGACATAGCGGCGGTCGGCACGAAAAGCGGACTGAGGCTCACGGCGGACCTGTTCATCGACTGTAGCGGCTTCAATGCGCTGCTGATCGAGAAACATCTCGGGGTACCGTGGGTCGATTGCTCGCAGTGGCTGTTGTGCGATCGTGCCGTGACCATGGCTGTGCCTTACGAACGTCATTACCCCGGCGCGGTGCGCCCGTATACGACCGCGACGGCCCTGTCGGGCGGCTGGGTGTGGGAAATTCCGTTACAGGACAAGCGCTCTCTGGGGTACGTCCACTCGAGTGCCTTCATCAGCCGGGAGGATGCCGAGCGCGAAATCCGCGCGTTCGAAGGTGCCCATGCCACCGCGCTGGACACCCGTTTCGTGCACTTCAAGGTGGGTTACAGGCAAAGATCGTGGGTCCGCAACTGCGTGGCGATCGGCCTCGCCGGGAATTTCATCGAACCGCTGGAGTCGACCGGACTGTATTTGAGCGATCTGGCCGCTGTCATGCTCGCGGAGCACTTTCCCTATGGCGGAGACCTCGACGTCGCGGCATTCCGCTTCAATCGCATACTGGCCAACCGTTTCCACGAGATCCTCGACTTCATCAACCTGCACTATTGCCTCGGGAGGCGAGACGATTCGGCCTTCTGGCGCGAAGTTCGGCGGCCCGAACGCGTATGTGAGCGACTGCGCGCGAAGCTGGATTACTGGCGGGTCAAGCCGCCGTCGGCCGCGGATTTTCGTGACCAGTACTTTCCGGGACAACCTGCGGCACCACTGCCGGGCCATGCAGAGGACGGCGACTTCCGTCCGCCGATCGACACGGGCAGCCTCTTCGGGCTGCATAGCTACGAGGCAATTCTCTACGGCATGCAGTTCCTGGCGCCGGAATGCGACCACTGGTATGGCGCCCGCCGCTCGCGCCCCGGCATCTACCGGGAAGTTCTCAATTCCCTCAGCGCCGCGGCGCGCACATTGCCGCCACACCACCTCTGGTTGCAACAGGAGCTCGGCATGCAGCGGTATGGCGGTAAGCCCGCGCCGACAGGCCGCTGATCATGGCGACAAAGCGTATCCTCATAGTAGGCGGTGGCTCTTCCGGCTGGATGAGCGCCGCATACCTGGATGCCGCGCTCAATCATGCCGGGCGTGCAGTGGATATCGCCGTGCTCGAATCGCCGGACGTGCCAAGGATTGGCGTGGGCGAGGCTACCATCCCGAGCATCCACCACGTACTGGCCGTTATCGGAATCGATGAACATGCGTTCATGCGCCGCACGGAAGGCACGTTCAAGCAGGCGATAAAGTTCGTCAACTGGCTGCATGACCGGGGCGAGGGCTATTACCATGCGTTCCACCGGTACACGCCGACGCCGATCGACGACGCCGGGCCCCGTTGGCTCATGAGCGACCGCTCGATTCCCTTCATGGAGACGATTTCGCCCCAGCCACGGTTGTGTGAGTGGAACCTGGCGCCGCAAATGCTCGGGCCATGGGATTTCGGGCCGAAGCTCACTTACGCATTTCACATGAATGCGCTGTTATTCGCCGATCATCTATGCGAAATCGCGACCTCTCGAGGCGTTGCACATCACCGCGACCACATGACGGACGTCGTGATGCACGAGAACGGAGACATTGCAGCCGTGAACACGCGCGGCGGGCAGCGGCTCGAGGCCGACCTGTTCATCGACTGTACGGGTTTCGCGTCGCTGCTCATCGAGCAGCAACTTGGCGTAAGGTGGATCGACTATTCGCAATGGCTGCTGTGCGACCGGGCGATCGTCATGCCGGTGCCATACGACGTACACTATCCGGGCTTCGTCCGTCCTTATACGCAGGCTACGGCCTTGTCGGCCGGCTGGGTCTGGGACATCCCGCTGCACAGCCGACGCGGCGTAGGTTACGTTCACTCGAGCGCCTTCGTCAGTGAAGAGGAAGCGGAACGGGAGCTGCGAGCCTACGAAGGTGCACACGCCGAGCGCCTGTCGACACGTGTCGTGCACTTCAAGGTGGGGATGCGGGAACGAGCCTGGTTCCGCAACTGCATCGCAATCGGCCTGTCGGGCGGTTTCCTGGAACCGCTGGAATCGACGGGGCTGTACCTGAGCGATCTGGCGGCCGTGATGCTGGCGGAGCACTTTCCCTGGCATGCCGACATGGACGTCATGTCGTACCGCTATAACCGGATACTTGCAAACCGCTTCCGCGAGGTGCTCGATTTCATCAACCTGCATTATTGCCTCACGCGGCGTATCGACACGCCGTTCTGGCGCGAGGTACAACAGCCCGACCGGGTCAACGACCGGCTGCAAGCCAAGCTCGACTTCTGGCGCATGCGGCCGGTGTCCGCGATCGACTTTCAGGACCAGTTTTTGCCGGGCCAACGCGATCCGCTACCGGCGTCCGGACCGCCTGGCGACCTGCGGTCGCCGATCGACACCGGCAAGTTGTTTACGCGATCCAGCTACGAAGCGATCCTGTACGGAATGGACTTCATGCGCGAGGAATGCCGGGACCGCTTCGGTCAGCATCTGCCACCGACCGCAGTGCATCGACGAATCGTCACGCGCGTCGCGCTGGCGCGGCAGAAACTGCCGCCGCACGATGTCTGGCTGAAGCGGCGGGTCGGCATGCCGAACTACGCCAGGCATTGACCGCTGCCGGCCGGCGCATGGAAGACCGACACATCCGCAGTATCGTCATCGTCGGCGGTGGAACGGCGGGCTGGATGACGGCCGCGGCGCTCGCGCGCGTCGTCGGGACCGCCCGGTGCTCGATTCGACTGGTCGAGTCGGAGGAGATCGGCACGGTCGGTGTCGGCGAAGCGACTATCCCTGCCATCCACGATTTCAACCGGCGTCTCGGCATTGACGAAGCGGCATTCATGCGTGAGACGGGCGCAACTTTCAAGCTCGGAATCGAATTCGTCAACTGGCGCCGCCACGGCGATGTCTACATGCATCCGTTCGGAAGTTATGGCCGCGACATGAACGGCGTCAGCTTCCATCACTACTGGACCAGGCGACGGCTCGCCGGAGACCCGGCGGACTTCGCTGAATATTGCCTGGCTCGAGTTGCTGCGAAACTCGGTCGCTTCGCCTATCCGACAGACGACCGGTCTTCGGTGTATTCGACCTATGCGTACGCGTTTCATCTGGATGCGTCGCGGTACGCACAGTTTCTGCGACGGCTTGCGGAGTCGCTCGGCGTCGTTCGCACCGAGGGCCGAGTGGTCGCGGCGCAGCTGCGCGCGAGCGACGGCCATATCGATCATGTCGTGCTTGACGGCGGAGAGGCGATAAGCGGCGAATTGTTCATCGATTGCTCGGGTTTTCGCGGGGTGCTCATAGAGCAGGCACTGCACACCGGTTACACCGAGTGGCAGCACTGGCTGCCCTGTGACAGTGCGCTGGCGCTGCCGACCAGGAATGTCGGCACCATGCTGCCGCACACCCGCGCAATTGCCCACCGGGCGGGCTGGCAATGGCGCATCCCGCTGCAGCATCGCACCGGCAACGGTCACGTATTCAGTTCCGCACACATGAAATGCGAGGAGGCGGCGGACCTGCTCGGGAGACACGTCGAGGGGCGCGCACTGGCGGAGCCGCGCCTGTTGCGTTTCGTGCCGGGCAAGCGGAACCGCATGTGGAACCGCAACTGCGTGGCGATCGGGCTGTCCGGCGGATTCCTGGAGCCCCTGGAATCGACGAGCATATTTCTGATTCAGGCGGCCATCATGAAACTGCTGGAATTCTTTCCGGACCGGGACTTCTGCAGCCCCGACATCCGGGCATTCAACGACAGCCTGAGCCAGGTGTTCGATGAAGTTCGGAATTTCGTAATTCTGCATTACAAGGCCACCGAGAGGGACGACAGCGAATTCTGGCGTTACTGCCGCAACATGGTCGTTCCCGACGAACTTGACTACCGCATGCGGCTGTTCCGCGAGCGCGGTGTTGCGTCGCATCGCAAGGGCGAGCTGTTCATCGAAGCCAACTGGGTCGCCGTTTACGTCGGTCAGGGGATTGTCCCCGAGGCGTACGACCCGCGCGCCGATTGTCTCGGCGCGGAGGACCTGCGCGTCCGGCTGGCGGAAATGCGAGCGCACGTGCGCAAGGCGGCTGTCGCGATGTCCGGGCATGACGCGGTCTTAAGCCGCTGCTGTGCCGCGCCGGACGAGGTCGATTGATGGGCGGTGCGACGGCCGGGCGCGTTGTGATCGTCGGCGGCGGTCTTGCCGCCTGGACGGCGGCTGCCGCGTTCGCCAGTTCTCTCAAGGGGATGCCGTGGTCCGCGGCAGTTGTCGAACTGCCGGATCTCGTCAACATAGACCCGGTCCAGTACACATTGCCGCAGTCCCTCGATTTTTTCCGGCATGTCGGAATCGACGAGGCAGAGCTGATTCGGCGCACGGCAGCGACGTACAGGCTGGGGAGCCGATTGATCGACTGGCATAGCGCAGGCGAAGTCTGCATACGTGCATACGGAAAGTATGGCGCCGATATCGGTTTCATCCCGTTTCACCACTATGCGGTAAGGATGCGCAGCCGTGGTGATGCGTTCGACTATGCGGATTTTTCCCCGGGTGCGGTCGCCGCGCGACTCGGCCGCATGGCCGGGAAGAAACGTTTGAACCGTGCGGGTCCAACGCTCGACTATGGATTGCAGCTGAATACAGACAAGCTTGCCGAGCTCCTGCGCACGAACGCGATGCTGAACGGTGTCGAGGAAATCCGCGGCCAGGTGGATGCCGTCGAACTCGATCCCGTCGCCGGCCGACTCGAGTCGATTCTGCTGGCGGACGGTCGTCGTGTGACGGGCGACCTGTTCATCGATGCGTCGGGCGGCAGGGCGATCCTCGGCACGGCACTGGGTGTCGAGTTCATCGACTGGTCGCACTGGCTGCCGTGCGACCGTACGGCCAGCATCTCGTGCACGGACCACTCCGTCGGGCTGCCGCTGCTCGATGTGTCGGCAACGGACGAAGGTTGGCTGGTGCGTTCCTCGTTGCAGCATCGGAACGTGCGGCAGTTGTTGTATCCGTCCGCGTGTACGAATGATGAGAGGGCAGCCGATCTCCTGGTCCAGGGCCTGGACACGGCAACGGCCGATGCGCTGGTCATCGGCGATTCGCCAAGCGGCCATCGGCGGCGCTTCTGGGCGCAGAACTGTGTGGCGATCGGCTCGTGCGCAGGTCATGTCGAGGCGCTGGAAGTGAGCGGCTTGCACCTGATCCAGAGCGCCGTCCTTCGACTCCTCCGGCTGTTGCCGTCCGCGCATTTCGCGCCGCGGCTCGCCGATGAATACAATCGTGAAACCACGGCGGAGTACGAAGCGCTTCGAGACTACGTATTGTTGCATCGACTCGCCGCTTCGAAGCGCGGCAACGGGCCCTTCAGCGCCGTGCAGGAAATCGCCTTGCCGGACTCACTCGCAGGTCTGCTGGAACTTTTCACGAGTCGCGGCCGGTTCATTGCAAAGGAGTTCGATCCGCTGACCAGGGATACGTGGGTTGCCACCTTGCTGGCGGCCGGCTACTGGCCGGCAGGCTACGATCCGCTGCTGGATGTGATGAACGAATCCCAGCTGGTCACGCATTTTGACGCTATGCGGGTGCGGATCGAGCGGTCGGCGACGGCGATGCCGACACATGCCGATGCCCTCGCGGGTTCAGGGGGCTGACCCCAGGTTCCTTATCCGTTTCTCGGTAGCCTCGAGCGACGGCAACAATGCCTCGATTTCGGCCTGCGCACGCTTCCATTTGTCGGCATGGGGCGGCGAGACGGTCGTACGCGAGAGCGGCAGCATTCCGGATCGGCAGGTATTCTCCGCAGGCTCGATGCCGGCAAACCGGCAAATGCGCTCCACCGTTCGGTGCGGAAACTCGACCAGCTCCTCGTAGGAGACCGGCATCCAATGCTGCCGCTCCACGTGCTCGAGGTCATCGAGAATTGTGTTGTTGCAGGCGGCCCATTGAAACGCAGCGATTTCGACGAGCGTCCTGCCTCGCATCTGCTGCCATTCCGGGGGCAGGACCAGGCACCATGCCGGCCGGTCCCAGCCGGGCAGGTCGCGAAACGTGACGAATCGACCCGTCGCGAGGCCGACCGTCCAGGCCTCGGCAATGCTGGCTATGCTTTGCCGCGGATCGCGATGCAGATAGACGAACCGGGCGGCCGGAAACACCCGCCGAAGAAACGGCACGTTCAGCGCATTCCGCGGCGTTTTCTCCAGCAGCGTAAGGCGGTGCGGCCGCCACTCGGGGCGGAGTTGCATGTAGGGCGTGCCGCGATGATCGCGGAGCAGTACGAGAAAGCACGCCCGCACCAGGTCACAGGTTTCTGCATCGGCATGGGTCCCGTCGAGGCGCCCCGAAGTGAACTGCGGATCGGCCGCGCGCAAATGCGGAAACCCACGGAAGATACCGTGACTTTCCCCGCCGATGGACCAGAATCCGTCGATTCCTGACAACTGTTCGAAAAGCAACGAACTGCCCGAGCGCGGTGCAGCGACAATGACCACGGGGGCCCGTAAAGTGGCCTCGACAGATGCCGAGGACAGGGTTGCAAGCAGCGTACGCGCGGCGGCGAGCAGTCCCGGAGCCACGGCAGGCTCAGGGGGCGTCACGTCCATCGTTCGCATCTGCGAAACAGTTGCACGGGATTCTCAGGTGATCCGTGTCCATGCACGCCTGCGGACTGCACCGCGTATCCGGATGGCGCCGGCTGCCGCAGCAGCACTGCTCGCCCGGCAGGACGAAGTCCAGGATCAGGTGGATGCGGTTCGCGTCCCCCCTGTTCTCGACCGAGTGCAGGCGCCGATTGTTTATCTCGAACACTTCGCCGGGTTTCATGTTGATTACTTCACCGCCTACGGAGAAGAGCACCTCGTCGTTCGTCAATGCCGGCACATGCACGCGGTGCGAATGCGTAAGCGAAAAGTTATTGTCCGTATGCGGGTCGATCGCACCGCCGGGAACCAACCTGACCAGGGTGGCGCGCACGAAATAGCCCAGTCCATAGCGGGCTGTCAGCTCCCGGCCATGCGCCGACTCTTCGTAATGTGCAGCGATCAACCGAAGTGCCGGCCGTATAGCCGGCTCGAATTGCTGGAGTCGTGGAAGCCGCGTCGGGTGTGTGTGCCGGAAATCGGGATCGAATACGAGGCCGATGGTCTGCGTGTCACGATGCACTTCGTAACGTTGCTGGCGGAACGCGTTAGCTTCCCAATCGGCATCGGTCAACCGGGCCGCCTCCGCTGCGAGCGGGGCGGGATCGACATGGCCGATCCGCAGGAAATTGCCGGGAAAGTTCATGTGCGCGTGCCGTCTCCGGGGGCCGATCGTAACAGCGATCGGCGCGTGCGGACACCATCCTGCACGACGGCGGCAAACTGTAAGGAACGACCGACGCTCATCGCTGGCTCACCGCACTTTCATCGGACGGCGCTCACCCAGGTCCCGAGCCAGTCGAAGTAGCGCTCGTACAGGTCTCGCTCGTAGGACGGCACTGACAGGATGTGGCCCTCGTTCGGGTACACCACGAGCTGCGTGGGAATGCCCCGGCGTTTGAGTGCGATGTAGAGCTGTTCGGAATTCAGGATCGGGACGTTCCAGTCGTCCTCGCCGCCGACGACGAGCGTCGGCGTCACCACCTTGTCGAGCGAATAGAACGGCGAGATGCGTTCCCAGTTGCCGCGGTTCTCCGCGAGCCAGGGCAGGCCGAGCTCCTCTTCCCACCAGCGCTGGTACTGGTCATGGCCGTAATTCGCGACGTACAGCGTGGCGCTGGCACCGGTGATGGCGGCGTCGAAGCGGTCGGTCTTGGTTATGACGTGATTCGTCATCATGCCGCCGTAGGACCAGCCGTACACCGCCAGGCGTTCCGGGTCCGCCCAGCCCTCGGCGACCGCAAAGTCCACGGCGGCGACGACGTCCTGGTAGTCGATGCCGCCCCAGTCGCGGTAGATGGCGGCCGCAAAGTCCTGGCCGTAGCCGAAGGACCCGCGCGGGTTCGGCATCACGACGAGGAACCCCCGTGACGCGAGCAGCTGCGCGTCGCTGTTGAAACGGTAGTCGAACTGGGCCTGCGGCCCGCCGTGTATGTACAGCAGGGCGGGCAGGCGCCGGCCCTGCCGGGCGCCCGGCGGGGTTACGATGAAGGTCTCCAGCGCCGTGCCGTCCGCGCTCGAATACGCGTGCTTCTCCACCGTTGCGAGCTTCAGGCCATCGAGCAGCGCGGCGTTGACGTGGCCGAGCTGCCGGAGCTCGCCGTCGCCGGCGCTGAAAATTTCTGCCG
This sequence comes from Woeseiaceae bacterium, assembly GCA_036276805.1. Taxonomy (GTDB): domain Bacteria; phylum Pseudomonadota; class Gammaproteobacteria; order Steroidobacterales; family Woeseiaceae; genus UBA1847. The sequence goes on from DASUOE010000224.1 coordinate 9,533, forward strand.
GCAGGTCCGGGCGCGACACGAGCACGAAAATATCGCCCTCGGCGTCCGTCGTGAACTCGGTCACCACGTCCTCGCCGTCGACGAGCGACTGTACCGCGCCGGACTTTGCGTCCACGCGGATGAGGTCTTGTCCGCCGCGGTCCTCGGTGATCGCGAGTATGGCCGTGCCGTCGGCCGTGAAGCGCGGTGAGAACACCTGGATCTCGTCGAGCGCAGCGACGGCGCTGAGCGCGCCGGTACCGGTATCGACGACCGCGAGACGCGGGAGCGCATAGATCGGCAGGATGCCCGGCGCGGTCGACGTGCAGACTATGCGCCGGCCGTCGGGGCTCCAGGACGGCGCGGCCTCGCTGGTCTCTGCCGACGTCACACGCGTGGGGGCCGCGTCCGGCTTCCCGGTGTCGACGACCCAGATGTCGGTGTTGCGGTTGGAATCCGGATCGTCGGTGCGGTTGCTCACGAACGCGATGCGCCGGCTGTCGGGTGCCCAGGCCGGCTCGCTGTCCTCGTAATCCCCGAAGGTGACCTGCCGGGTTTCGCGGCTCGCGAGATCGATCACGTGGACGTGCGCGCGGTAGCGGTCGAGGTAGCCGACGTAGTCTTCCTTGAACTGCAGCCGGTCGATGACCCAGGGGCGCGGGTTTTTCGGCGGCTCCTCGGCGAGGTCGTCCGGGGTCGGGTCCTCGGCCAGGAGCAACAGCTGGCTACTGTCGGGCGCCCACTCGAATTGATCGACGCCCTGCGGCAGGTCGGTCACTTGCTGCGCATCTCCGCCGCGCCGGTCGTAGAGCCAGACCTGTGCCGTCTCGTCCTTACGGTCGGACAGGACGGCGAGGTAGCGCCCGTCCGGGCTCCATTGCGGCGCCGACGTGTTGCTGGCGGGCGCCGACATCCGGAGCGGTTCGCCTCCCTCCGCCGGCTGCAACCAGACAGCGTCGAACCAGGCATCCGCCTCCAGGTCCGCGGTTGAGGCGGTGTACGCGACGTACGCGCCGTCGGGGCTTGCGGCGATGCCGGAGACGAGCGTGAGGGCGTGGTACTCGTCGATCCCGAACTTATCGTCCGCGCCGGCCGCCGCCGGCAGCAGGGCGATGCAGGTGCATGAAATGAGCGTCGGAGCCGCGGATGCGCGCATGGGTAGTGCCTCGGGGAGGTCCGGAACGCTCCGAAGGCTAGCGCAAGCGGGCTAGAATGTCTCTGCAGCCCGCCGCGTGAGCGGGCGACGCAGTTCGGGAGGCGTCATGAAGTATTCGGTCACGATCGACGTGCCGGACCTCGGCCGGGGCGTCGAGTTTTATCGCGCGGCATTCGGCTTCGAGGAAGCCGCGCGGCCGTTCGACACGTACGCCGTCCTCAAAACGGGCGCGGCGGAACTGGGGCTGAACGAGAAGGCGGCGGGCACGCGACCGGCGCCGGGCACGGACGACGTTCGGCGATACGCCCGGCACTGGACGCCGGTCCATATCGATTTCCATGTGGACGATTTCGCGGCGGCGCTGGCACGCGCCACGGCGGCGGGCGCGGTTTGCGAGCAGCGCTTCGACGGCGGGCCGCATCCGCCGGTCGCATTCATGAGCGACCCGTTCGGTAATGGCTTCTGCCTGATCGGGCGGCGACCGCCGGCTGCCTGACGAACGCCCGCCGGCTTCAGGCGGGCGATGCGGCCCGCGTGTGCACGTCGATGAGCTGGCGGGCAACGTCGGAGACCGAGCGCACCGGGCCGAGATCGTCAAAGCACAGGCGCGAGAGGAAACTGCCCCCCATGAGCAGCATGAGCGCATCGCCGAGCTCGTCGGGATCGCGCGCCCCGAGCCGCGCGGCGAGTTCACGCAGGCGGCGCAGCATTTCCTGGTGGTGGCGAACGACGATGCGGCGGGCCGGGTGGTCGGTGTCCACGATCTCCACCGACGCATTCGCGATGGGACAGCCGCGGCAGGAATCGTCGTCGCTCGCGATCGTCTCGAATTCCCGGAACAGGCACTCGATCTGGCCGCGCGGGTCATCCGGGCACCGGGCAATGGTCTCATCCCACCACTCCCAGAACAGGCGGTCCTGCGCCTCGAGAACGGCCGCTACCAGCTGGTCCTTGGAACCGAAGTTCCGGTACAGGCTCATCTTCGTCGTTCCGGCCGCTGCCGCGATGGCGTCGACGCCGACGGCGCGAATGCCCTGCTGGTAGAAGAGCTCGCGCGCCGCCTGGAAGATCCGCTCGCCCGCCGTGTCCGGGGCCGGTTCCACGGCACTCAGGTTGAACAGGTCTGCGGTCATGTCTGGTACCTCTTGACAGGGGAGTGACCGGTCGGTATCGTCGCGTGGTACCGAACGGTATCGTAACACGAGCAATAATCGCGCCCCGTCACGCGGCTGTCAAGCAGGATTTTCCGGAACGCTAAATGACGGCTCAGCGGCGGACTCTACGAAAGCTCACAGCGAAGTACTCGAGAACAAAGGCTGTTCACATGCGCACACGGATACTCCTGGTCATCCTGCCCCTCCTCGCACTGCTGGCCTGGCTCCTCGTCGGCAACCCCGGCCCGAGCATTGCCGAGCCGGCGCCGCCCCCGCCGCCGGCCGTGACGGTCGCGGAGGTCGAACTGCGGCCCATCGAGGCTTTCGACGAGTTCACCGGCCGCTTCGAGGCGGTCGAATCGGTGGACATCCGGCCGCGGGTCGCCGGGTACGTCGAGTCTGTGCACTTCGACGAAGGCGCGGAGGTGGCGGAGGGCGACCTGCTGTTCCAGATCGACCCGCGCCCGTTCGAGGCGGAGATGGCGCGCCTCGAGGCCGAGCTTGCCCGCGCCGGGTCGCGGCTAGAGCTCGCACGATCGAACCATGCCCGGGGCATACGCCTCTTCGAGCAGAAGGCCACGTCGCGCGAGCAACTCGAGAGCCTCGCCGCCGCGGAATCGACGCAGAAGGCCGAACTCGCCGCCGTGCAGGCGGCGCTCGAGGCGGCGGCGCTCAATCTCGAATTCACGCGCGTCGTTTCGCCGATCGATGGCCGCGTATCCCGCGCGCACATCACGGCCGGCAACCTCGTGGACAGCAACAGCTGGCTTACCACCGTCGTCTCGGGCGGCCCGATCCACGTGCATTTCGACGCGGACGAACAGACCTTCCTGCGCTACGCGGGCCTGGCGCAGGACGCCGGCACCGAGGCCGTGCGCGTCGAGGTCGGTTTGATCAACGAGGAGGGCTACCCGCATACGGGCCGACTCGACTTCATCGACAACCGCGTCGACCCGGAGAGCGGGACCATTCGCGGGCGCGCCGTGCTCGACAACCGCGACGGGCGGTTCACGCCCGGGCTGTTCGCGCGCATCCGGCTCGTCGGCAGCGAGACGACAGTGGTCGCGATGGTCGACGATCGCGCGATCGGCACCGACCTGGACCGCAAGTACGTACTCGTCGTCGGTGCAGACAACGTCGCGCAATACCGCGGCGTGGAGATCGGGCGCTTCGTAGACGGCCTGCGTGTCGTGACCGGCGGGCTCGAGGACGGCGACGTCGTCATCGTTAACGGCCTGCAGCGCGTGCGCCCAGGCATGCCCGTGACCCCGGAACCTGTGGCGATGGACACGCTCGCGCGGACGCCCGGCAAGACCGGCGGCGGACTGCTCACGATCGCGGCCCAGGGCAGCGATTAGCCAGGGCGACGAACCGCCGCAGCGCGAACGAAACCTCGACCTGTAACCAACCCGCGGGCACAGCCCGCCATCCCGGACACGCCATGAACTTCCCGCAATTCTTCGTCAACCGGCCGATCTTCGCCGCCGTGCTGTCGATGATCATCTTCATCAGCGGCGCGCTGTCGCTGCGCCTGCTGCCGATCAGCGAATACCCCGAGGTGGTGCCGCCGACCGTCGTCGTGCGCGCCACCTACCCGGGCGCGAACCCGCAGGTGGTCGCCGAGACGGTGGCGTCGCCCCTCGAGCAGGCGATCAACGGCGTCGAGGACATGCTGTACATGTCGTCGATCGCGACCGCCGACGGCCTCATGACGCTCACGGTCACCTTCAAGCTCGGCACGGATCTCGACCGGGCGCAGGTGCTCGTGCAAAACCGCGTGCAGCAGACGTTGCCGACGCTGCCGGCCGAGGTCCAGCAGCTCGGCGTCGTCACCGAGAAGTCCTCGCCGGACCTCACGATGGTCGTGCACCTGGTGTCCCCCGACCAGCGATACGACATGCTGTACCTGTCGAACTACGCGACCCTGCGCATCCGCGACGAGCTCGCGCGGCTCGACGGGGTTGGCCAGGCACAGGTATTCGGCGCCGGCGAGTATTCGATGCGCGTGTGGCTGGATCCCGAGAAGGTGGCTGCGCTCAACCTCACCGCCAGCGAAGTCGTGCGGGCGATTCGCGAGCAGAATATCCAGGTGGCGGCCGGGCAGCTCGGTTCGCCGCCGTCGCCGTCGTCGGCGCAGTTCCAGCTCCTGATCGACACCCAGGGCCGCCTCGTCGAGACGGCGGAGTTCGAACGCATCGTGGTCAAGGCCGGCGACAACGGGCAGATCGTGCGCCTGGGCGACGTGGCGCGAATCGAACTCGGTGCGAGCAGCTACTCGCTTCGCTCGCTGCTCGACAACCAGCCGGCGGCCGGTATCGGCATCT
>DASUOE010000225.1:0-3395 GCA_036276805.1 Woeseiaceae bacterium
TCCACCGACTCGACTCCCGGGATCGCACGCCCGGCGGCGAAGCCCAGCAACTGCCGCCAGTCGAAGGGTCGCCGGTACGGCAGGTCGATCGCGAGCGTGTCACGCGCCGCGGCGTCGCCGTCGGCCTGTTTGCGCAACTCGCGCGGCGAGCGGCCGTACGTGCTCAGGAACGCGTCGTTGAAGCGCCGGACGCTGCCGTAGCCGGCCGCGATCGCGATGTCGGCGAGCGGCAGGCGGGTCTGGTCGATCAGCCGCTTCGCGAAGTGCAGGCGCTGTGTGCTCGCGACCGCGAGCGGGCTCGCGCCCAGGTGCGTGCGGAACAGGCGGCGCAGGTGCCGGCCGGTGACGCCGAGGCGATCCGCAAGGTCCTCGACGCTGCCGTCGTCGAGGGCGCCCGCGGCGATGAGCCTGAGGCCGCGGCGGACGGTAGTCTGCGTGCCGTGCCAGGCCGGCGTACCCGGCGCGCATTCCGGCCGGCAGCGCAGGCACGGCCGGAAGCCCGCTTCGCTCGCCGCCGCCGCACTCGGGAAATACTCGACGTTCTCGCGCTTCGGCGGGTTCGCCGGGCAGATCGGCCGGCAATAGATGCCGGTGGTGCGCACGCCGACGTAGAAGTGGCCGTCGAAGCGGGCGTCCCGGGACAGCCGGGCACGTTCGTAAGCTGCGGTCGCGATCATCGAGGGGTCTCCGAATGCCCGGCAGTATACGCCCGGGAAGGGGAGGAACTGGCCGGAATCGGACCTCTATGACAGATGGCCGCGAACGGCTCGCGCTGTCCGGGCGTGGCAAGAACGCCGTGGCGTCCGGCCATCCGCAATTCGCGGCGTTACCGCCGCTCCTACTGGCGCAACGCCGTAACCGTAGGAGCGGCCGTGAGGCCGCGAACGGTTCGCGCTGTCCGGCCGTGGCAAGAACGCCGTGGCGTCCGGCCATCCGCAATTCGCGGCGTTACCGCCGCTCCTACACGATGCCGCCGAGGCAGAGGTACTTGATGTCGAGGTAATCGTCGAGGCCGTACTTCGAACCTTCGCGGCCGTGGCCGGATTCCTTCACGCCGCCGAAAGGCGCCATCGGGTTCGAAATGATGCCCTCGTTGATGCCGACGATGCCGTACTCGAGCGCTTCCGCGACCCGGAAGATCCGGCCGACGTCGCGCGAGTAGAAGTACGATGCGAGGCCGAACTCGGTGTCGTTTGCCATGCGGATCGCCTCCTCTTCCGTGCCGAACCGGAACAGGGGCGCCACCGGGCCGAAAATCTCCTCGTTGAACACGCGCATATCCTCGGTCACGTCCGTCAGCACGGTCGGTTCGATGAAGTGGCTGCCGAGGTCGGAGCGATGGCCGCCGACGGCGACGGTCGCGCCGCTTGCGACCGCATCCTCGATGAACGTATACACGTCGTTCGCGGCTTTCTCGGTGATGAGCGGGCCCACGGCAACGCCGTCCTCCGCGCCGTTGCCCATCCGGAGCGCCTTCGTCGCCTCGGTGAACTTCCTCGAGAACGCGTCGTAAACGCCGTCCTGCACGAGGATGCGATTCGCGCACACGCAGGTCTGGCCTGCATTGCGAAACTTGCAGATGATCGCGCCTTTCACGGCCGCGTCGAGATCGGCGTCGTCGAACACGATGAACGGCGCGTTGCCGCCGAGCTCCATCGACGTACGCTTCATCGTCGCCGCGCACTGCTCGACCAGCAGCTTGCCGACCGCGGTGGAGCCGGTGAACGTGAGCTTGCGCACGATCGGGTTGCCGGTGAGCTCCGCGCCGATCTCCTTCGTGACGCCGTTCACGAGATTGATGACGCCTTTCGGCACGCCAGCCCGGGCGGCGAGCTCCGCCATCGCGAGCGCGGAGAGCGGCGTCTCATTCGCGGCCTTGCACACCACCGTGCAGCCGGCCGCGAGCGCAGGCGCGATCTTGCGCGCCAGCATCGCGTTCGGGAAATTCCAGGGAGTGATGCAGGCGACGACGCCGACGGGCTGCTTGATGACGACGATGCGCTTGTCGGCCGACGGCGCCGGGATCGTATCGCCGTAGACACGCTTGCCCTCCTCCGCGAACCACTCGATGTAGCTCGCGCCGTAGGCGATCTCGCCGCGCGATTCGGCCAGCGGCTTGCCCTGCTCCGCCGTCATGATCTGCGCAAGGTCCTCCTGCGCGGCCATCATGAGGTCGTACCAGCGGCGCAGGATCGCCGCGCGTTTCGTCGCCGGCGTGTCGCGCCATGCCGGCAGCGCGGCGCCGGCCGCCTCGATCGCCCGCCGCGTCTCGGCCGTCCCGCATTTCGCGACCTTCGCGATGGTCTCGCCGGTCGCCGGGTTCGTCACGTCGAACGTGCCGCCGCCGTCCGCATCCGTCCATTGGCCGTTGATCCAGGCCTGGGTTTTCAATAGCTTCCTGTCGGTGAGCTCCATGCGGGTTCCTCGTCGTGGCGGCGCGATTCCGGGCGGTTCAGGATAGGCACAATCGCTCTTGGCGGCAAAAAAAAGACCGGATCCTTGCGGATCCGGCCTTCAGGTCGCGCCGGCGGGTAAGGGGGGGGTACCGTGCCGGCGCAGCTTTCAAGCGTCGCGCGGGAGTCAGGCGGCGCTCTTTTGCCTCTCGGCGCTCGCGAGCCATTTCGCGACGTCGTCCGCTCCGCCGACGTGCTCACCGTTGATGAACACCTGCGGGTAGGACGTTGCCTGGGCCACGGCGCGCAGCGTGCGGTCCGTGTAATCGCGATTCAGCGTGAGTTCCTCGAACTCGTAGCCGGCGTCGCGCAGCATGCCCTTGGCCCGCGCGCAGTGCGGGCATCCCGCCCGCGCGAATACGGTCACGTCCGCCGGCTTCTTCGCGTTCGGGGCGATGTACTCGAGCATCGTGTCCGCGTCCGACACGTGGAACGGGTCGCCCGGCTCATCGGGTTCGATGAACATCTTCTCGATCACGCCGTCTTTGACCAGCATCGAGTAGCGCCACGAGCGTTTGCCGAAGCCCAGGTCCGCCTTGTCGACGAGCAGGCCCATGCCCTCGGAGAAGTCACCGTTGCCGTCCGGCAGGAAGGTCACGCGGTCGGCGCGCTGCTGCAGCTGCCACTCGTTCATCACGAAGGCATCGTTGACGGACACGCAGATCACCTCGTCGACGCCGTGCTTGCGGAACGCCGGCACGAGCTGGTTGTAGCGCGGAACATGCGACGACGAACACGTCGGCGTGAACGCGCCCGGCAGCGAGAACAGGACGACCGTCTTGCCCTTGAACACGTCGTCCGAGCTGCGGTCGACCCACTCGTGGTCGCGGCGCGTCTTGAACGTCACCTTCGGGACGCGTTGTCCTTCGATGTTTTTCTTCATTACTGCTCCTTGATCTTCAATATCCAAAGTGATTCGTATCCGGACCTGCGCGGGCCGCC
>DASUOE010000226.1:0-10890 GCA_036276805.1 Woeseiaceae bacterium
CGCACGGACCAGGTGAGCGACGAGTGGCCGGCCACGGGGTCGCCGGCCGATGCGCCGGAAACGCTGCCATCGAACACGACGCGAAGCTGGACCGAGGAAGATAACCCCGAGGGCTGCACGATGACCGGCAGCCCGCCGGTGAGCCGCGTGACCGCCGGCGGCGCTACGGGTTCGAGGCCCGGCGGGGCGGGTGGCGGCGCCGGCGCGGCTTCGGCCACGTCCGCCTCGGCCGGCAGGACCTGTTCCGCTCCCGGCAGGTACCAGGCGATCGACCGCTGCCCCGGCTGCAGGTAGCGCCGCGCCACGCGCCGGACGTCGCCCGGCGCGACCGCCGCCACGCGTGCGGGCAGCCCGAGCAGCACGTCGAGGGCCCCGAGGCCGTCGAAGTACGCGAGCTGGTGCGCGGCGTCTTCCGTCGTCTCGACGTCGAAGGCCAGCGCGTCGTCGACTTCGGCAATGGCATCGGCGAGCGTGGCCTCGCTCACCAGCAGGTCGCGCGCGGCGGCGATGCGGGTCTCCACCGCGGCTTCCACCGCCGCCGTCGCATCGGCGGCGGGCGCCGTGCCGCCGACGATGAAGACGTAATCCTGTGCGCTCGGCGGGTACCAGGTCGTGACGTCGAGGGCCGCGTCGGCCAGCGGCGCGCCCGGCTCGACGGGCGTGCCCCAGTCGTTCTGCAGGAAGTTGACGCCCGGGCTCTGGCCGAGCACCGCCTGCAGGACGAGGAAGGGCGCGAAGTCCGGGCTCGACGCGGACGGCGCGCGATACGCGATACGGAACTGCGGCGGCCCGGCATCGCCGTGCACCGTGATGCGTCGCAGGCCGTTCTGCGGCGCCTCCTCCGTGCGCGGCAGCGGCGTCGGGCCGCGCCGTTCGAAGTCGCCGAACAGTTCCTCGATGCGGCGGCGGACGGCCGGCGGTTCGAACGCTCCGACCACGGCGATCACGGCGTTCGCCGGGTGGTAATGCTGCTCGTAGAAATCCACGACGTCGGCGTACTCGAGCTTCTCGATGTCGCTTTCCCAGCCGATCGTGTTGTTGCGGTACGGGTGCGCCTGGAACGCGGTGAAGTTCACGGCGTCGATCAGCATCGAGCCGGGGATGTTCTCGTACATGTGCATTTCGGCGAGAACCGCGCCGCGCTCGGCTTCCATGTCGTCGGCGGCCAGCTCGAGACGGCCCATGCGGTCGGCCTCGATGCGCAGAACGAGGTCGAGCTCGTCCGCTGGCACGGTCGAGAAGTACGTCGTCTGGTCGATCCAGGTGTAGCCGTGCCACTCCCCGCCGACCGCGTAAATGCGGCTCACGACGTCGGTACCCGCGAAGTTCTGCGAATCCCGGAAGGCCATGTGCTCGAGGAAATGGGCGAGGCCGGTCCTGCCGGTCACCTCGTCACGCGCGCCGACCCGGTAGAGGACCTGCACGCTCGCGACCGGGAAGCGGCGGTCCTCGAGCAGGATCACCGTGAGGCCGTTGTCCAGGCGCTCGACGCTCGCATTGCGCAGGTCGATCGGCTGCGCGGCAGCGGGCTCCACCAGGGCGGCGACGGCCAGCATCGCCGCCAGGCAGCGCCGGAGGGCACAGGCGACCCGGGTGACCCGGGCGAAATACGTGTTAATCAGCGGCATGGCTCCTCCCGGCCCGTTTCCGGCGGCTGCCGGGACGCAATCATCGGACGCAAGCGCCGGACGAGCGATTGCACGGAACCCGGCGGGGTACGTCAAGCCCGACCCCGCCAGCCGCGCGGCCAGTACCGCGCCCCGGCACTTGTTTTCACCGGTGCTGTCCATATCTAGACACTCACATTCCACCGCCCGCATCCACTGGAAGGCTCCGAAACATGCTGAAGCGCGTCGTTCTCTTCATAGCAACCAACCTCGCGGTCATTTTCGTCCTGAGCATCGTGCTCCGGCTGCTGGGCGTCGACACCATCCTCGACGAAGGCGGCTATGGCATCAACTACGAGGCGCTGCTGGTGCTGTCGCTCGTCATCGGCTTCGGCGGTTCGTTCATCTCGCTCGCCATGTCGAAGTGGATAGCGAAGTTCACGACGAAGGCGCAGGTGATCACGCAGCCGCGGAATGCCGCCGAGTCCTGGCTGCTCGCGACCGTCGAGCGCCAGGCGCGCCAGGCCGGCATCGCAACGCCGGAGGTGGCGATCTACGACTCGCCGGACATGAACGCGTTTGCGACCGGCATGCGCCGCAATGCCGCGCTCGTCGCCGTCAGCACGGGATTGCTGCGCGGCATGAAACAGGACGAGGTCGAGGCGGTGCTCGCGCACGAGGTGTCGCATGTCGCCAACGGCGACATGGTGACGCTCGCGCTCGTGCAGGGCGTGGTCAACACCTTCGTCATTTTCCTCTCTCGCATCGTCGGTCACATCGTCGACCGTGTGATCCTGCGCAACGAGCAGGGCTACGGCATCGGCTACTTCGTGTCCGTGCTGGCCGCGCAGCTCCTGCTCGGTATTCTCGCGAGCCTCATCGTCATGTGGTTCTCGCGCCAGCGCGAGTTCCGCGCCGACGCCGGCTCCGCGAAGCTGAATGGCCGCGAACCGATGGTGCGCGCGCTCGAGCGGCTCGGCCAGGGCCAGCCGGCGCAGCTTCCGGAAGCGCTGGAAGCCTTCGGCATCACCGGCGGCAAGAAGGGCATGGCGCGGCTGTTCCTGAGCCACCCGCCGATCCCGGACCGCATCGCCGCATTGCGCGCCGCGTAGGAGCGGCCGTCAGGCCGCGAATGGTTCGTCCCATCCGGCCGCGGCGTTATCGTCACCGCATCCGGCCGCGTACAAGTCGCGGCGTGACCGCCGCTCCTACAGGCGGCGCAGCTGCTGGCGGAGCGCCTCGATTTCGTCCATCAGCTCGAGGACGAGCGCGACGCCCGGCAGGTTCAGGTCGAGGTCGCGCTGCAGGCGGCGCGCGCGGATCACCCGCGCGAGCGCCGCGCCCGAGAAGCGCCATTCTTCCAGCGTCTCTCCCCGTACCTCGACGATACCCTCGTGCACGAGTTCGACCACCCACTCCGTCGAGGTCGCGCAGGCGCGGCACAAATCGCGGGTCGTGAGCTCGACGCGTTCGTCGATGACGATGCCGGTCAATACGTCCTGGTTCATCGCGCTCACACTCCCATCCGGCCGCGCGGGTTGTAATCAAGTTCCTCGGCCATGCGCCGGTACAGCGCCTTCGCGGCGTCCGTGTCGGCCGGCGGCACGGTCAGCTGCAGCACGGCGTAGAGGTCGCCGGGCGGCGTGCCGGGGATGCCGCGGCCCTTGAGCCTGAGTTTTCGGCCGTTCGTCGCGCCGGCCGGGATAGACAGGTCCACGGCGCCGGTCGGCGTCGGGGCCTTTACCTTGCCGCCGAGCGCGGCCTCCCACGGCGTCACGGGCAGGTCGAGGTACACGTCGCGGCCCTCGACGCTGTAGAGCGGATGCGCCTCGAATGCGATCTCGAGATACAGGTCGCCGGCCGGCGCGTCGCCGATGCCGGGCGAGCCCTGGCCGGTCAGGCGGATGCGCTGGCCTTCGCGCACGCCTTTCGGGATGTTCACCCGTAAGCTCCGCTCGCGCAGCGCGACATGACCGCTGTCGTCGAGCTGCGGCTCGCGCAGCGTGATGGTGCGCATCGCGCCTTGGTACGCATCTTCGATGCTTACCGCGACCTTCGCATGGTGATCCTCGCCGCGCGCCCTGAATCCGCGCGGTCCTCCGGGGCCACCCTGTGCGCGGCCGCGCCCTTCTGCCCGGAAACCGCCGCGGCCGAACAGCGTCTCGAAGAAGTCGCTGAACTCGCCCGCCCCGGGACCCGCGCCCGCCTCGAATCCGCCGCCGGCGCCCCCGGGCCCGCCGCGGAACTCGAACCCGGCGTCCCAGTTGGGCGGCGGGCGGAAGTCCTGGCCGCTCTTCCAGTTCGCGCCGAGCTCGTCGTAGCTCGCGCGCTTTTCCGGGTCGCGCAGCACCGCGTACGCCTCGCCGATTTCCTTGAAGCGCACCTCGGCATCCGCTTCCTTGCTGACGTCCGGGTGATACTTGCGGGCGAGCTTGCGGTAGGCACGCTTGATGTCGTCCTGCGAGGCGTCGCGTGCGACGCCCATGACCTTGTAGTAGTCCTTGAACTCCATGCCTGTCCTGTACGGGCCAATGTGCCTGTCCGGTCCCGGCACAAACCCGCGATATCGCCGCGCGGCCGGAAATCTCAAGGCCTTGTCCGCGGTGCCACGGGGGGCGGGACCCCGTATCATTCCACAGCATGAAGACGCACGCGATTCGCCTCGACCGGTTCGGCGGGCCCGACGTCCTGGCCTACGGTCCGGTCGACCTGCCGGCGCCGGAGCCCGGCGAGGCGCGCCTCCGGCACACGGCCATCGGCCTCAACTACATCGACACCTACCACCGGAGCGGGCTCTACCCGGTGCCGCTGCCCTCCGGTCTCGGCTCCGAGGCAGCCGGCGTGGTCGAGGCGGTGGGCGAGGGCGTCGACGACGTCCGCCCCGGCGATCGCGTCGTCTACACCGGCGCGCCGCTCGGTGCCTACGCCACGCACCGCAACTACCCGGCGGAGCGGCTCGTGCCGCTGCCGGACGAAATCGGCGACGAAATCGCGGCCGCCGCGCTTCTCAAGGGGCTCACGGCCTGGTATCTCCTGCGGCGCAGCTACCGGGTGAATTCCGGCGATGCCGTGCTCCTGCACGCCGCCGCCGGCGGCGTCGGCTCGATCGCGAGCCAGTGGGCGGCGGCGCTCGGCGCGACCGTCATCGGCGTCGTAAGCACGGACGAGAAAGCCGAACTCGCGCGCGCCCAGGGATGTGCGCACGTACTGAGGGCGGATACCGACGACCTGCCCGGCGCCGTCCGGGAGCTCACGGGTGGCGAGGGCGTCGCGGCCGTGTACGACTCCGTCGGCAGGGACACGTTCTTCGCTTCGCTCGACTGCCTGCGCCCGCACGGCGTAATGGTGAGCTTCGGCAATTCGTCGGGACCGGTCGAGCCGTTCGCGCCGGCCGAGCTCGCGAAACGCCATTCCCTCTACGTAACGCGCCCGGTGCTGTTCGATTTCATCGCGACGCGGGACAAGCTCGCCGCCGCGAGCGCCGAATTGTTCGCCCGGCTCGCCGACGGGACTATCCGCGTGCAGGTCCGCCAGCGCTATGCGCTTGCTGACGCGGCGGCGGCGCACCGCGACCTCGAAGCGCGCCGGACGACTGGGTCGACGGTGTTGCTGCCGTAGGGGAACGCAGGTATTGGCCGGGATGCCCGGATGAGATGATGGCGACTGGATGGGGAGTCCACTCATGAAGATCACACGGAGACACCTGGATGCGGCCGTGGCCGAGGGCATACTCACGCCGGCGCAGTCGGCGGCGCTGCTCGACTTTGTCGGCTCGCGCTCCGATACGAGTCCTGCCTTCAATTTCACGAACCTGCTGTATTACTTCGGCGGTCTGATCGCGATCGGCGCGATGACAGTGTTCATGAACCTCGGCTGGGAGCGTTTCGGCGGCTGGGGGATCTTTACATTCGCAGCCGCCTACGCGGCAATCGGCGTAGCGCTCTCCGAATTCTTCCGCCGGCGCGGCCATCCGGTCCCGGCCGGCGTCTGTGCGACATTCGCCGTTGCGCTCGTTCCGCTCGCGCTCTACGGGCTGCAGATCGCCAACGGTTGGTGGCCCGACGACAGCACGTACCGGGACTACCACCGCTACATCCGCTGGCATTGGATCTACCTCGAGCTCGGCACGCTCGCGGCCGGCGTGATCATGCTCTGGCGCTTTCGCTATCCGTTCATGGTCATGCCCGTCGCCGTCACGCTCTGGTACATGTCGATGGACGTTGCCGCGATGCTGATGGCGGATACGTGGGACTGGGAGTTCCGGGCGTTCGTCTCGATGTGGTTCGGGCTTGCGACGACGCTGCTTGCTGTGTGGGTCGACCTGCGTTCGCGCAATTCCGCCGACTTTGCGTTCTGGCTGTACATATTCGGCGTCATGACGTTCTGGTGCGGCCTCTCAATGCAGGATTCCGACAGCGAATTCGCGAAGTTCGTGTACTTCTGCGTCAATATCGGGCTCGTGCTCATCGGTGCCGTCCTCGTCCGGCGAGTCTTCGTCGTATTCGGCGCGTTCGGTGTCGCCGGTTACCTCGGCCATCTCGCGAACGAAGTGTTCGAGGACAGCTGGCTGTTCCCTGTGGCCCTCGCCGCGATCGGCCTGCTGATCGTGTACCTCGGCCTGGTCTGGAGCCGGCACGAGGCGGCCGTGACGGCGCAGCTGCGGTCCTGCCTGCCGTTGCCGCTCAGGGAGTTGATCGAGGCCAGGGCCTGAGTCAGCGGGCGTCCCCGTTCGCGGCGTGACGGCCGCTCCTACGGCGGCGGTTCGACCACCCAGTCGGGATTCTCGAACTCGCCGATCACGCGGATATCGACGAATTCCGCCTGGCTCGCGATGATGCGCCGCACCGCCTCGGCCGGCGACGCTTCCATTGCGTCGCGCGCCGCTTTGCTGTCCCAACTCGCGATCGCGAGCAGCGTGTCCGGATCGCCGATCCTGCGGTGCAGACGCGTGCCGCGCGCCCCGGGTGCGCGCTGGATGATTTCGCTCGCCCGCACCCAGGCGTCCGCGTAGGCTTCAGCGGTATGCCCGGGCTTCACGCGCACTTCGAAGACGTAAATCACCGCTGCTATGATAGCCGCTCTGCCCCGGAGACGTCGCCATCGCGATCCGGCGGCATGCCAACAAAGCGTGAACGAACCTGTCGTGATGCAAGCTTGTTTATGCAACCTTTGATGCAGCCTTGGTGATGCAACCGTGTTGAAGCGGGCACTGCTGCTCGCCGGCTTACTCGCGGCTTGCTCGCCGCCGGCCGACGATACCGGGCCGGCGGCGCCAACGACCGCGGCGGCAGTCGTTACCGGGGCCGGCACCGCAGGAGAGGCGCGGATCACCGAGGCGTCCATCCCCATGCCGGACGGCATCGCGCTCGCGGCGGACATCCACTGGCCGCCGGGCACCGACCCGGCTGCACGCTACCCGGTCCTGCTCGAATACCTGCCGTACCGCAAGGACGAATCGCGCGACCGGAACCACGCGCTTTACGACTATTTCCTGCGGCACGGCTATGTCGTCGCGCGCGTCGACATCCGCGGCACGGGCAACAGCGAGGGCGTGACGATCCCCTACGAGTACTCCGACATCGAACTCGACGACGGCGAAGCGGTCATTGCGTGGCTCGCGAAGCAGACGTGGTCGACCGGCAAGGTCGGCATGTTCGGGATTTCCTGGGGCGGCTTCAATTCGGTCCAGATGGCCCTGCGCGATCCGCCGGCGCTCGACGCCTTCGTCGCCGTGATGGCGACCGATTACCTGTACGCCGAGGACGTGCACTACATCGACGGCATCATGCACACCGATTCGTGGATGATGAGCCACGACCTGTACAACGCGCTGCCCGGCGCGCCGGAGTTCGTGATGGACGAGGCGTGGGTCGAGAATCGTTTCGACCGCAAGCCGAGCGTGTACGCGTACCTGCGCGAACAGCGCGACGGGCCGTTCTGGGACCGGGCGTCGGCGCGCGGGCAGTACGAGAAGATCCGCATCCCGGGATATCACATCGGCGGCTGGTATGACGGTTACCGCAACAGCCTGCCGCGCATGCTCGAGCACGTCGATGCACCCGTGAAAGCCATGATCGGCCCCTGGGATCACTACTTTCCGCACAACGCCTGGCCCGAGCCGCGCGTCGAGTGGCGCCGCGAAGCGGTGCGCTGGTTCGACCAGTGGCTGAAAGGCGCCGACACCGGCATTCTCGACGAGCCCGCTTTCGCCGTGTACGTGCGGGACTCCCATCCGCCGGACCCGGCCATCGAGCGCGTGCCCGGCCGCTGGCGCTGGGAGGACGGCTGGCCGCTCGCGCGCACCGACTGGCAGGCGTGGTATGCGGGGCCCGGCCACGACCTGGCGCGGCGGCCCGGCGCGCAAGCGGTACACCGCCTGTCTGCGCCGCCCTCGACCGGCCTCGAAGGCGGGGGCCCCACGATGTGGTGGGGCAGCGTCACGCCCGACCAGCAGCCGATGGATGCGGCGAGCCTCGTCTACGACAGCGAGCCGCTCGACGCACCGCTCGAGATACTGGGGCGGCCGCTTGCGCGTCTGCGCGTTACGGCGGATGCGACGCGCGCGAACTGGGTGGTGCGCCTGTCCGACGTGGCGCCGGACGGGCAGGCGACGCAGGTGGCGGGCGCCGCGATGAACGGGACGCACCGCGTCTCGGCGCGCGAACCCGCGGACCTCGTGCCCGGCGAGGAATTTCCGCTCGAGCTCGAGCTCCACTTCACGTCGTGGACGTTCCCGAAAGGCCACCGCATCCGCATCGCCGTGAGCAACGGCCAGTGGCCGATGCTCTGGCCGACGCCCTACCCGGTAACGACGACACTCGCGATCGGCACCGGGGACGGCGCCAGGGTCATGTTGCCGGTCGTGCCGCCCGGGCCGGAACGGGTTCCGGCGTTCGCGGACCCGGAGCCCGGACCGGAGCTCGCCGGCTACGAGACGCTGGATGCCGGCAATATCACCGGCTACGCCGCGATTACGGCAATCGAGCGCGACCCCGAAACCGGCGAAGCCTTCGGCGTCGCGACCAACACCGGCGCCACCCGGTATCCCTGGGGCATCGAGCGCTTCGAGGAGCGCATCGAGCACCGCACGTCCGATGCAGACCCGGCGCAGACGTCGGTGACGGGGCACTACCGGCTGGTCGAGGAACTCGGCGACCGCACGCTTGCCTTCGAACAGACCGTGGAGTTCACGAGCGACGAGCGGAACTTCCGGCTGAAGTTCCAGCGGCGCGCGCTCGTCGACGGCGAGCTGTTCCGCGAGAAGACCTGGGACGAGGTCATTCCGCGCGATTTCCAGTAGCGGTACCGGCTGCTGCACCGGCGGCAGGATCGCCGTCCGGTGCCGTTCGCGTTCGCCGGCGCGCCGCCGGCGTTGCGGCTTGTGCCTCATCGCCCGCTGCATCCAAGAGCGCCCGGAACGTTTCGAGGTGCTCCGTGGCGAAGTCCCGTGCCTCTTTTTCGAAGCAGTTGTTGCAATAGCCGTTTCTCGCCAGTTCGCCGAGATACCGCCTCCTGCTCAGCGTTCCGGTATTCCACTGCCTGAGTACGTGACAGTATTCGTGCAGCACGAGCTCGGGATCGTCGATGAAGCTCTCGATGCTGCACTTCAGCCGGATCTTGTTGCGCCGCGTCGTTGCAACGGTGTTTCTCCCGTGCAGCGCGACATACAAGGGCCTGACCCTGACGTCCACGTGATCGACAGGCTCGCCGAACAGCGTCTCGAGTGCACTCCTGACCCGTGCGGGAATCGGGTGGTCGTCAGCGGCTGGCGGCATCGCGCATGGTGTGGCGCGCCCGGTGGGATCGTTCATTGGCATCGGTCATCTCGGCAGCGCCGCGCCCGGCGCCGCCACGGGGGCCCGCGTCAATTCCGCGTAGCTGAAGCCCGCGCGCTTGCACCGGGCTTCGTGGGGTTGCCGCTGCAGGTCTTCACCGCCGCTGCGCAGGAGCCACGCGCGGTCGAACAGCCGGCCGTCGTATGCACGGGTCATGCGCGAAGTCTAACGGAGGGCGGTTGCAGGCTCCACGCGCGGCAGCCAGCGCACGTGCGTCCGCCCGGGCCTTATGTCTTGCGGCGTTTGCACGGCAGGAGCCGGGCCGCAAGTGACCGGAATGCCGCCGATTTATCCGCTTGCAAGCGCGAGTGCTCGGAGTATGATTGCCCGCCGCTGATCACGACGATCTCCCGGACCCCTGCTTGACAAATCCGAATGGCCATCCTCGTAGTCAGGCGTGGGGCACGCGGCTCGGGATCATTCTCGCCGTCGCGGGCTCCGCTGTCGGACTCGGCAATTTCCTGCGCTTCCCCGGCATGGCGGCCGAAAACGGCGGCGGCGCGTTCCTGATTCCGTATTTCATCGCGCTCCTGCTGCTCGGCATCCCGATCGGCTGGGTCGAGTGGACGATGGGCCGCTACGGCGGCCAGCGCGGACTGCATTCGGCGCCCGCGATCATCGGCCTCTGGGGCCGGTCGGCGATCGCGCGCTACCTCGGCGCGTTCGGCGTACTCGTTCCCTTCGTCGTCTTTTTCTACTACGTGGTCATCGAGTCGTGGTGCCTGTCCTATATGGCGGCTTACGCCACGGGCAGCATCGACCTCGGCAGCGGCGCGAGCGTCGCGGAACAGGTCGGCGCGTCGAACGCACGCTTCGCCGCGACGACGGGTCTCACCGCGGACGGCGTGCTGCTCGGCGATGGCCTCAACAAGCCGGTCGTCTTCTGGGTGATCGCGGCGGCCCTCAACATCCTCGTCGTTTACCGCGGACTGTCGGCGGGCATCGAGCGCTTCTGCCGTTTCGCGATGCCGGCGATGGCTATCTGCGCAATCATCGTTCTCGCCCGCGTGTTGACGCTCGGAACACCCGACCCCTCGGTGCCGGAGAACAACGTCGGCGCCGGCCTCAATTTCATGTGGAACCCGGACTTCTCCGCGCTCGCGGATTTCCAGACCTGGCTCGCGGCCGCGGGCCAGATCTTCTTCAGCCTGTCGGTCGGATTCGGCGTCATCATCAACTATGCGTCGTACATGAAGTGCGACGACGACATCGTGCTCTCGAGCCTCACATCCTCGGCCACCAACGAATTCTTCGAGGTGGCGCTCGGCGGCATGATCACGCTGACGGCTGCCGTGGTGTTCTTAGGTATCGCCGCGACGCAGGCGAACGCCGCCGGTACCTTCAGCACGGGTTTCGCCGTGCTGCCGGTCGTCTTCGCGCGCATGCCGCTCGGCGACTTCTTCGGCACCGTGTGGTTCGCCATGCTGTTTCTCGCGGCGATCACGAGC
>DASUOE010000227.1:0-4290 GCA_036276805.1 Woeseiaceae bacterium
GAACAGGCAACTAGCGACGAGCGTACGCCGCAGAGGCAAAAAGAACCCGCAAGGAGCGAATAATGACAACGACAGATCGCGCCACCCCCCGAATCCGCGGCCGCGCCGCAAGTACCCGCGCAACGAGCGCACCGTACCTGACCGGATTGTTTTGCGCCGGATTGGCCTTCTCGGGCGTGGCGACCGCACAGGAGCGCACGGCCTATGCGTCCGCCGAAGCGCTGTTCGACGGCGTAAGCCCGTCCG
This sequence comes from Woeseiaceae bacterium, assembly GCA_036276805.1. Taxonomy (GTDB): domain Bacteria; phylum Pseudomonadota; class Gammaproteobacteria; order Steroidobacterales; family Woeseiaceae; genus UBA1847. The sequence continues at coordinate 247 of DASUOE010000227.1, forward strand.
TCTGCACGGTCAGCGCGGTCGACCCGAATGGCAACGCCACGCACCGCGGCAGCGGCTTCATCATGCGCGGCAGCGGCCTGCTCGTCACGAACGCACACGTGCTGGCCGGGCTGCCGGCTGCCCGCGTGACGTGCGGCGGCGTCACCGCCGACGTGAGGTCCATCGTCAATTACGACCCGGGCGTCGACCTCGTGCTCGCGAACGTCGGGGAGATTGCCGTGGACGGCCTCGACCTGTCGAACCAGGAGAGGGTTCGCCCGGGAGCGCAGATCTATGTCGTCTCCAGTCCCTACGGGCTCGAGGGCACTATTTCCCCCGGGCTCGCCAGCGGCCACCGCGAGATCCAGGGCCAGACCTACGTGCAGATCTCGGCGCCGATCAGCGCCGGCAGCAGCGGCGGACCGGTCGTCGACCAGACGGGGGCCGTGATCGGCGTCACCGTGGCCTCGCTCGAAGTCGCACAGAACATCAATTTCGCGCTGCCCGTTTCGGCGATCTCGGCGCTGCCGAGCGCGAACGTCGCGCTGGCGGACCTCGGCATGCAGAAGGGCTATCCCGAGATATCCATCTCGGAGCCCGCGGACATCGAAGACGATTTCGCCGCATCCGGCTCCGCAGAATTCCGCGGCTTCCCCTTCGGCACGCCCTGCGGCGAAATTGCCGTCGCCGAGTACCAGCGCAAGGATGCGGTCGCGGCGCGCAACGGCTCCATCCGCTTTCCGCAGTCCTACTCGGGGGAACTCGAGTTCGACGTGAGCCTGTACGGCGAACCCGCGAGCCTCGTATACCGCTGCGACGAGCAGCACGGGCTGATCGAGGGCTCCTACGTCATTGCGGACAGCAGCGAGACGGTCGACCGGATGATTTCGGCGCTGACCGGCACCTACGGCGTCGGCGTGCCGGCGCCCATCAGCGAGCAGGATGCGGAAGCCGCCGGCTGCCGCTGGAACTACTCGCTCCCGGGCAGCCGTCATTACCGCCCGTCGCGGCTGGAGACCTGGGCGGTGGATGACCGCCTGCGAATCGACCTCCTGGTGTGCGGCGGCAAGTCGGAGTCGACGTTCGTCACATTCTCCGACCCGGTGCTGGTCCAGTCCGCGCAAAGCGGCGAGCAGCAGGCCAGCTGGCGCTCGGCCGAGTAGGAGCGGCCGCGGGGCCGCGGCGCGGCCCTGGCTCCTACGCCGGCTTGTTCGGAAAGTTCAGCGCGCGGCGGTCCGCCGCGAGCGCGGCTTCGTGGATTGCCTCGGCCAGCGTCGGGTGCGCATGGATCGTGCGCTGGATGTCTTCCGTGCTCGCCGCGAACTCCATGGCGAGTACGGCTTCGGCGATCAGTTCGCCGGCCATCGGCCCGACGATGTGTACGCCGAGCACCTCGTCGTCGTCGACGGCGGACACGATCTTCACCATGCCGGTCGTCTGCTCCATCGCCTTGGCGCGACCGCTGGCCGAGAACGGGAAGGTGCCGGTCTTGTATTCGCGACCCGTCTCTTTCACCTCCTGCTCGGTCTTCCCGACCCACGCGATCTCGGGGGCGGTGTATATCACCGACGGGATGACGTCGTAATTCATCTCGGCGATCTCGCCGGCGATGAGATCAGCCGCCATGACGCCTTCTTCGGAGCCCTTGTGGGCAAGCATGGGTCCGCGCACGCAGTCGCCGACGGCGAAGACGTGCTTGACGCGCGTGCGGCACTGATCGTCGACGACGACGAAGCCTTTCTCGTCGACCTGGACGCCGCTGTCCGCGGCAAGCAGGCCTGCCGTGTACGGCCGCCGGCCCACGGCGACGATGAGCTTGTCGACTTCGAGCGTCTTCGGGACACCCTTGTCCTCGTACTCGACCGTCACGCCGGCCTCGCCGACCCGCGCGCCGGTCAGCTTCGCGCCCAGGCGGATGTCGAGGCCCTGCTGCTTGAAGTCCCTGGCCGCCACCGCCGCAATCTCGCGGTCCGCCATGAACAGGAAATCGTGCATCGCCTCGATGATGGTCACCTCGGCCCCGAGGCGCGACCACACGCTGCCGAGTTCCAGCCCGATAACGCCGGCGCCGATGATGCCGAGGCGCTGTGGCACCCCGGTGAACTCGAGCGCATCCCACGAATCCACGATGTGCTCGCGATCGAACCGCGCGAAGGGCAATTCGATCGGCTGCGAGCCGGTCGCGAGGATCACGTGCGCCGCCTCGATGGTCTCGGTGCTGCCCTCGACCGGCGTGAACTCGATCCTGCGATCGGCCAGCAGCTTGCCGTGGCCGACGAGCCCGTCGACCTTGTTGGCCTTGAACAGGCCGGCGATGCCGTTCGTCAGCTGGCGTACGATCCCGGCGCGGTGCTTTTGCATCTGCCCGATATCCAGACCGACATCCCCCGTGAGGATGCCGTGCCTGGCGAACTCGTGCCGCGCCCTGTGGTAGAGCTCGGAGGACTCGAGCAGCGCTTTGGACGGGATGCAGCCCGCATTCAGGCAGGTGCCGCCGAACGCGTTCTTCCCGTCCTTGTTCTGCCACTCGTCGATGCAGGCCGTCCTGAGGCCGTGCTGGGCGGCGCGAATCGCCGCCACGTAGCCGGCGGGACCGGCGCCGATGACGACCACGTCATAGCTTCTGCTCATTGGCTGTCCTTGGTTCTTCCGCTGACCGGGGTTGCCGTGGCCGCTTCCCGCGCTAGACCTGCAGCAACAGGCGACTCGGATCCTCGAGCAGCTGCTTGATCGTCACGAGGAACTGCACGGAGTCCTTGCCGTCGATGAGGCGGTGATCGTAGGTCAGCGCCAGGTACATCATCGGCCGGATGACGACGTTGCCGTCGATCGCCACCGGGCGCTGCTGGATGGCATGCATGCCGAGGATCGCGCTCTGCGGCTGGTTCAGGATGGGCGTCGACATCATGGACCCGAAGATGCCGCCGTTCGTGATGGAGAACGTGCCGCCCGTCAGTTCGTCCATGCCGATCTTCCCGCTCTGGGCCCGGGACGCGACTACGCCGAGTTCCTTCTCGAACTCGGCGAAACTCTTGCGGTCGACGTCCCGGATCACGGGAACCATGAGCCCGCGCTCGGTCGAGACCGCGATGCCGATGTCGTAATAGTTGTGATAGATGACGTCGCTGCCTTCCACCGACGCATTCACCACCGGGAACTTCTTCAGCGCCTCGACGGCCGCCTTGGCGAAAAACGACATGAACCCGAGGCGCACGCCGTGCTCCTTTTCGAACGACTCCTTGTACCGCGTCCGCAGGGCCGTCACCTCGGTCAGGTCGACCTCGTTGAACGTGGTCAGCATCGCCGCGGTCTGTTGCGCCTCGACGAGGCGCTCCGCAATCCGCGCCCGAAGCCTCGACATCGGCACCCGTTCCTCGGTGCGCTCGTCGGCGCCTGCCGCGCGGCCGGTCGGCGTCTTCGTGTCGCCAGGCGTCGTGTCGCTGCTGTCGTCGGACTTGAGGAACGCCATCACGTCCGCCTTCGTGATGCGGCCATCCCTGCCGCTGCCGGCCACCATCGTCGCGTCGAGGTCATGCTCGTCGAGCAGGCGCCGGACAGCCGGGCTCGTCTTCAGGCTCCTGGCCTGCCTGCCCGCACCTTCGCCCGCGCCGCGCCCACTGCCTGCCGACGCGCTGTCGTCCTCGTCCTCGTCCTCTTCGTCGTCCGTGTCGTCTTCCGCGTCGGCCGCTTCTGCCGCGTCCGCCGCGCCCCGCTGCGCCGGCGCCGCGTCCCCCGCGTCCCCGGCAAGGCGCTGCCCGCCGTTGCCCGCCTGGCGCGCCGGCGCCGCGGGCTCGTCATCCGTGCCGCCGTCTTCCGCTCCGGCCTGCCCTTCCTCCAGGATCGCTATGACGTCGCCTGCCGTGACGGTGGAACCCTCCTTGATGCGAATCTCCTTGAGCCTGCCCGTCGCGGGTGCCGGCACTTCGAGCACGACCTTGTCCGTTTCGAGGTCGACGAGATTGACGTCGCGCTCCACCGAATCCCCCGCCTTCTTGTGCCAGGCTACCAGCGTCGCGTCGGCGACGGATTCGGGAAGTTGCGGAACCTTGATCTCGATGCTCATTG
>DASUOE010000228.1:0-2654 GCA_036276805.1 Woeseiaceae bacterium
AAGCGTTGCGAACGCGTAATGCGAGTCGCTGAACCCTTCCCATGTAAGTCTATGCAAGCCACGTGCCAGCCTGTGCGGGCGGCAGCAAGCGCCGGATCGTGGGCGCAACTGGATGCCGGCCGACGGGATAGAGTGCCGCGCAGAAAATGCGACCGACATGGCAGCAATTACAAAGGATCCCGGCCAGGCGTCAGCGTTGGGGAAGCATCGCCGCGGAGTGCGCTAGAATGCGCGGCTGCATGCGGGCCGCGAAGACTCGAGGAGTAAGAGGCAGACGATGGCGATACCGGTGTTTTTCGATCTCGACGGCACGCTCACGGACTCGAGCGCCGGGATCATCGGTTCACTGCAGCACGCGCTGCGCCGGGCGGGTCTGCCGGTGCCGGAGGAAAGCCTCGCGTGGCTGATCGGGCCGCCGATCCAGGAATCGCTCGCGACGCTCGTCGGCGCGGAGGGGCACGCGCAGGTGTTCGCCCATTACCGCGAACGCTACGATGAAGTCGGCTGGCGGGAGAACGAACCCTATGCCGGCATCGGCGACCTGCTCGACGAGCTCGCCGGCAGCGGCCACACGCTTTACGTCGCGACGGCGAAGCCGCGCGTCTTCGCCGATCGCATACTCGAGCATGCGGACCTCAGGCGTCATTTCGCCCGCGTGTTCGGTTCCGAACTCGACGGCACGCGCACGCGCAAGGACGAGCTGCTGCGGTGGGCGCGGCGCGAATTCGGCATCGACGGTCCGGCCGTCATGGTCGGCGACCGCCGGTACGACGTCGAAGGCGCACATGCGAACGGCATGCGCTCGGTCGGCGTGACCTGGGGCTTCGGCTCGCGCCGGGAGCTCGAGGATGCCGGCGCCGATGCGATCGTCGACCGGCCGGCCCTCGTGCCAACCGTTCTGTGACGGGCGTCATCCAAGTACGGTGGCCGAGCGGCGGGTACCCGGAGCGCGGTCGGCGGTGCCGGCGCGCCGTGTGTTCCCGCCGCGCCACGGTGTAACCTTCACGAAGCAGTCTCCGCGGAGTTTCCATGTCGTTCATTGCCGAGCTCAGGCGCCGGAAAGTCGTACGCGTCGCGGCCGGCTATGTCGTCGTGGGCTGGCTTTTGACCGAGGTTCTGACGACGGTGCTGCCGACCGTCGGCGCGCCGGACTGGGTGCCGCGGGCGGTCGTGCTCGTGTTCGCGCTGGGCTTCGTCCCGGCCGTCGTCCTGTCGTGGTTCTTCCAGCTGACGCCGGAGGGCATCAAGCGGGACACGGCCGCCGCGGCGGCGACGGGCGTTCCGCACCGGCTGACCGATTACCTGACCGTCGGCAGCGTCATCGCGCTCGTCGTGCTTGCGGGCTACTTCACCGCGCGCCAGGAGGGCGGCAACGGGCAGGGCGCCGCGCCGGTGGCGGCGACGGCGTCGGTGGCGGTGCTGCCGTTCGATAACCTCTCGGCGGACCCGGACAACGAGTATTTCTCCGACGGCCTGGCCGAGACCCTGCTGCACATGCTCGCCCAGGTGCCGGACCTCCGGGTCGCCGCGAAGACGTCGAGTTTCGCGTTCAAGGACCAGAATCGGACGATTGGCGAGATCGCCGCCGCCCTCGGCGTCGCGCACGTCCTCGAAGGCAGCGTGCAGCGCGTCGACGACGAGGTGCGCGTGAATGCGCAGCTCATTCGCGCGAGCGACGGCTTCCATGTGTGGTCGTCCGTGTACGAGCGAACGCTCGACGACATTTTCGACGTCCAGGACGAGATTGCCCGCAAGGTCGGTTTCGCGCTGACCGAGTCGCTGCTCGGGCCGGCCTCGGCCGACCTGTCGGTCGTGCAGACGGAGAGCCCCGACGCCTACGATCTCTACCTGCAGGCGCGCGAGCAGCTCACGACCTATTCCTACGGCGGGCTCACGGCCGCGGAAGACCTGCTGAAAGGTGCGCTGCTCATCGACCCGGGCTTCCTCGAAGCGAAGACCGAGCTTGCCTCGACCTACATCCGCCAGGTCGAGACCGGATTGCTCACGCCCGCGGAGGCGTTTGCCGAGGTGCGGGCGATCACGCAACAGGTACTCGATGCCAGGCCGGGCGATGCGGTCGCGCAGGCGCTCAATACGTTCGCCGATACGATGGTGCGGCTGACGCGTGGCGAAGCGGTGAACCTGAACGACCTGGCGGCGGCGCTCGAGGCCCGCGTGGCCGAAGCGCCGGATGCGCTCGAGCCGCGCATACTACTGGTGCGGGCGTACACCGCGACGGGCCAGGAGGACGAAGCCGTCGCCGTCCTCGAGCACGCGCTGCACGACGACCCGTTCAACCCGCGCATCCTCTACGAGATCGGCACGGCGTACTTCGATCTCGACCGGCTCGACGCGGCCGAAGCGGCGCTCGAGCAGTCGCTCGATATCGAGGCCGCGCAACCGAACGCGCACGTGCACCTCGCGCTGATCGCCGCACGGACCGGCGACGGCGTCGATTTCGTGCGGCACGTTCTCGACGCCATGGAGGTCGACCCCCGCGACCAGGAACTGCCCGGGATGCTGGCGGAGTTCCTGTACGGCCTCGAACTCGTGGCCGAGGGGGACGACTTCCGTAACCGCGTCGTCACGATCGCGCCGACGAGCGAGGTCGCGTACCGGACGGAATTGCTGCGCGCGATCGCGGCCGGCGACGA
>DASUOE010000229.1:0-15306 GCA_036276805.1 Woeseiaceae bacterium
GGCGCGTGGGTCCGGATGATGTCGAGGTTCTGGTACACGGCATCCGCCGTGCCCCGATACCACTCGCCGCCAACCCGCTGCGATGCCGGCAGCACTTCCACGAACTCCTGCCGTGACGCACGGAACCACGACCACCCGTGCACGATGTGGCGGATGAGTGAATGGGCCTTGTACTGGGTGAGAACGGCGATGCGGCGGATGCCGGAATTGAGGCAATTCGACAGCGGGAAATCGATGATGCGGAACTTGCCGCCGAAGTGCAGAGCCGGTTTTGCGCGCCAGTTCGTAAGCTCGTGCAACCGGGTGCCCTTGCCGCCGGCCAGGATCAGCGCGACCGTTTCTCGTGTCAGGCGGCTGACGAAGCGGGCGTCGTCATGCTGGGTCGCGTCGGACATGTCGAGCCTCTCTGTGCGTTCTGCGGACGATGGTTGCTACATTGTCGCAAAGTTCGGGGGAGAATTGGGCGGATCGGGCCCTGAAACGCCAGTTGTCGTGTGCCCGGCCCGGCGTGTTCATGCGCGCTTCGCGCCCGAGGCCGAGCAGGTCCTGCAGCGGCGCAATGGCGGCGCGGGCCGGGCTCGAGAATGCGGCCCGCACGAAGTCCTCCGCGATCGTCGCCGCGGTGCCGCCCGTGACCCGCAGCGCCATCTCCCGGGTCGCGCGGACCTCGTCGGGGCTGCGGGTGTCGTCGCCGCCGCCGCGGAACCAACCGATCGTCGTATCGTTGTCGTGCGTGCCGGTATAACAGACCTCGTTGAACGCGATCCCATCCAGCCGGAACGCCGGGTCGTTCACCGCGAATTGCAACACGATCATGCCGGGCAGCCCGTGCCGGTGTCGCAACGCTTCGACCTCGGCGGTGATCACGCCGAGATTTTCGGCCACGATGGGGAGCCCGCCGAAGGCGACGCGGAACGCCTCGAAGATGCCGTCCGCCGGTCCCGGTTCCCACTGACCCTCGCGCGCCGTCGCGGCGCCGGCCGGCACGGCCCAGTAGGATTCGAAGCCGCGAAAATGGTCGATGCGGACGAGATCCGCAAAATCGAGCGACGCCCGCAGCCGCTCGACCCACCAGGCGTACCCGGTTGCCGCATGCCGCGGCCAGTCATACAGCGGATTGCCCCAGAGCTGGCCGTCCGCGCTGAAGTAGTCGGGCGGCACCCCGGCGACGGCTTCCGGCCAGCCGGCGGGGTCGAGCTTGAGGAGTTCCGGCCGGGCCCACGCGTCCGCGCTGTCGAGGGCAATGTAGATCGGTACGTCGCCGAACAGAAGCACTCCGGATTCCTGCGCGTGCCGGCGGAGCGCCTGCCACTGCCGGTAAAACAGGAACTGGAGCACGCACGCGGCGTGCATCGCGGCGGCGTGGTCGCGCTCGACCCGGGCGAGCGCAGCCGCCTCCCGGGACCGCAGGGGTACGGGCCAGTGTTGCCAGGGAGCATCGCCGCAGACCGACTTCAGGATGCGGAACAAGGCGTAGTCGCGCAGCCACGTGCCGTCGTGCCGCGATCGGAATTCGGCGAATTCCGCTTTCAGGAACGGCGTCGCGCGCGCATCGAAGCGGCCGGCGGCTTCCCGGAGCAGGGCCGCCTTGCGCGGGATGAGCGCTTCGTAGTCGACGAAGTCCTGCGGCAGACGCGTCAGCCCGGCGGTTTCGTCCGCGCCGAGGAGCCCGAGGTCGACAAGGCCGTCGACGGCGATGAGCAGCTCGTTGCCGGCAAACGAGGACAGCGGCTGATACGGGGAGTTGCCGTATCCGGTCGGCCCGAGCGGGAGGAACTGCCACAACGCGAGGCCGGAGCGGCGCATGAAGTCGACGAACTCGAACGCAGCATGACCGATGTCCCCGATGCCGTACGGTCCGGGCAGGGAACTCACGTGCAGGTAGATGCCGGCGAGGCGGCGATCGGGCAATGGGCCGTCAGGCACGGGAGCGGTCCGGGTCGAGCATGGGATGGTCTGCCGTTACGTTCGTCCCCGAACGTAACCCAAATGCCCTCGCGATCGCAAAGCGGCGACCGTCCGGCGACGCCCGCATCGCCATGCGCGCGAATCCGGCAGGCAGCATCCCGCCGTCGCCGTCGGCCACGTTCTCCACCGTAGTCGGGCACGTCGACGTGTCGCCTCGCGGCGACGATTCCTGCCCGATCGGGCCTGGTTCACAGGCCGCGGAAAAACTTGTTGACAAGCCGTATGGTCGACTTATATTTGCGGCGAGTTCGAAGGGCAATCGCCCGAACGATCCGAAGGGCCGGATCGTGAGATACCTGCAGGTCGCCCATCTGCGCCAGGTAACGTCGGTGACACTCACCACGAGTCCCCTCGAGGAACCTCCGCAACGGGTTTCCTCCGAACCCTCCGATCCCACTTCTTCTACTGTAACGACCTTCCCGATCCGCACCGGACCTGAAATCGTCCGCGTACGGCGCCCCGCATTCCGCGTGTCGAAGCGCTCGGACGCGTTTCGCCGGGCTCATTACCCGGACGCGACGGTCGCGGACTGGAACGACTGGCGCTGGCAGAACCGCAACCGGATCCGGACGCTGGCCGACCTTGCCCGCATCATCGAACTCGATGACGACGAATCGGCGGCGATCCGCCGGCACACGGGCAGCCTGCCGGTCGGCATCACGCCCTACTATGCAAGCCTGCTCGACCGCCACGACGCGAGCCAGCCGCTGTGCCGGACGGTCGTGCCGGTGCTCGGTGAGTACGTACACACGCGCGGCGAAGCCGACGATCCGCTCGGCGAGGACGGCCACAGTCCCGTGCCCGGGCTCGTACACCGGTATCCCGACCGCGTCCTCTTGCTGGTGACCAACTTCTGCTCCGTCTACTGCCGTTACTGCACCCGGGCGCGCATGGTCGGGTCGGTAGGCGAACGGAGCGTCAAGAAAACAGATATCGAGGCAGCGCTCGATTACATCGCGGCGACGCCGGCGGTACGCGACGTGCTCATCTCCGGCGGCGACCCGCTGAGTCTCGACGAGGAGCGCCTCGAGTACGTGCTCAGGCGCCTGCGGAAGATCCGCCACGTCGAGTTCGTCCGGATCGGCAGCAAGCAGCCCGTCGTCCAGCCGATGCGCATCACGGCGTCTTTCGCGCGCATGCTGAAACGGTATCACCCGCTGTGGATGAGCCTGCATTTCACACACCCCGACGAACTTACGCCGGAGGTGGAGGAAGCCTGCGGACGCCTGGCGGACGCCGGCATACCGCTCGGCAGCCAGACGGTGCTCATGAAGGGCGTGAACGACGACGTCGACACGCTCAAACGCCTGGTGCACGGCCTGCTCACGTTCCGGGTGCGGCCGTATTACCTGTACCAGTGCGACCCGATCTCGGGCTCGTCGCACTTCCGCACACCGGTGGAACGCGGCGTGGAACTCATCCGTGCGCTGCGCGGGCATACCACGGGCTACGCGGTGCCGACCTTTGTCGTCGATGCGCCCGGCGGCGGCGGCAAGATCCCGCTCTCGCCGGATTACACGGTCGGCCGCGATGGCGACGACGTGCTGTTGCGAAGTTTCGACGGCGAGGTCTACCGCTACCCGGACCCGGCCACGACCACGGAGTCACGGTCATGAAGCGACGCATGTTCACCGTCGGCATCACCTACGATCTGCGGGACGACTGGCTCGCGGAAGGCTACTCCGACATCGAGACGGCGGAGTTCGACCGTGCGGATACGATCGACGCGATAGCGGGCACGCTCGCGGAACTCGGTTTCGAGCCGGTACGTATCGGCAACCTGAAGCAGCTGGCGGCCCGGCTGATTTCCGGCGAGCGATGGGACCTCGTGTTCAACATCTGCGAGGGCATGCACGGCATCGGCCGCGAGGCGCAGGTACCCGCGTTGCTCGATGCCTACCGAATCCCGTACGTTTTCTCGGACCCGCTGGTTTGTGCGCTAACCCTGCACAAGGGGATGACCAAGCACGTCGTGAGGGCGGCCGGCGTCCGGACGCCGGATTTCGCGGTCGTCAGCGACGTCCGCGAACTGCGCGACGTCGACATGCCCTTCCCGCTGTTCGCGAAGCCGGTTGCCGAGGGTACGGGCAAGGGCGTCAGCGTCGCCTCCCAGGTCGGGAATCGCCGCGACCTGCAGCGGGTCGTGCGTGCGCTCCTGCGCGAGTTCCGCCAGCCGGTCCTGATCGAGCGATTCCTGCCCGGACGCGAGTTCACCGTCGGCGTGATCGGGACCGGGGACGCCGCCCAGGCGCTCGCGACGCTTGAGATCGTGTTGCTGCCCGGCGCCGACGCGAGCGTGTACTCGTACCGCAACAAGGAAAATTGCGAAGAACTCGTCCATTACCGGCTTCTCGACGAGGACCTGTTGCGGCGGGACGTCGAGGACCTGGTGCTGCGCGCATGGCGGGCTCTCAACTGCCGCGACGCCGGCCGGATCGACGTGCGCCTGGACGAGCGGGGTGCACCGAGTTTCCTCGAGGTCAACCCGCTGGCCGGCATCCACCCGGAGCATTCCGACCTGCCGATCATGGCGACGCTCGTCGGCATGAATTATCGAGAGCTCCTGGGCCGGATCATGGATTCCGCCCTGACGCGCGTCGCCGCGGCGCAGGCCCGTCCGGCGCGGGTGGCTGCCTGAGGCGATCGCAATGCCCGCATCCCGCGGCGTCGCCGCCGTCCTCGTCGAGCGACTGGACGGCGACGCCCGCCCCGACGAGCGCGATGCGCTCGTGCAGGCCGAGGAAGTCTCGGCTGCGCTCGGCCAGCAAGGCTTTCGCGTGCAGCGCCTCGAGACCGGCCTCGATCTCGGGGACCTGCTGAATCGCGTCCGATCGCTGGCTCCGCGCTTCGTATTCAATCTCGTCGAATCGCTCGCGGGCAACGGCGCGCTCATCGCCGTCGTGCCGGCCCTGTTGCGCGGGGCCGGCTTGCGCGTGTCCGGTTGCGACGCGGAGGCGCTGTGGCTTACGTCCCAGAAGGTTCTCGCGAAGCGCTGGCTGCGCCGGCACGACGTCCCGACCCCGGACTGGATCGAGAACAGGCCCGACGTCGACCGGTCCTCGGCGGCCGGCCGCTGGATCGTCAAGTCGGTGTGGGAACACGCGTCGCTGGGCCTCGACGATGGTTGCGTAGTGAGCGGCGCCGAAGAAGTCGCCGGACGGTTGCGCGAGAGCAAGGAACGCCACGGCGGCGAGTGGTTTGCCGAGCGCTTCGTCGACGGCCGCGAATTCAATGTCTCGCTGCTCGAGATCGAGGGGCGGCCGGCGGTCCTTCCGCTGGCCGAGATTGACTTCGGCACGCTCCCGGCGAGCCGGCCGCGCATCGTCGGGTATGCAGCGAAATGGATGCCCGGGAGTATCGAGTACCGTGCGACGGAACGGGTGTTTCCCCCCCTGCCGGGGCCCCTGGCGGCGGAACTCGCGAGGCTCGCCGAACGCTGCTGGCAGCTCTTCGGGCTGGCCGGCGCCGCGCGCGTGGACGTACGGCTGGACGCCGCCGGCGCGCCGTGGGTCCTGGAAGTGAATGCCAATCCCTGCCTGTCGCGCGACGCCGGATTCTACGCGGCGGCCGCGCGGTACGGCCTGTCCTACGAGGCGATGGTCGGGCACATCGCGACCGCGGCTCTCGAGCCGCCGCCGTGAGCTTTCGCAGCGCGTTGCGCGCGGATGACGCCGTCGCGGTGCGAGCACTCGTGGAAGCGACCGGCTTCTTCCGGACTGACGAGGCGGACATCGCGGTGGAACTGGTCGAGGAGACGCTGACGCGCGGGGCAGGGGCGGGCTACCAGTTCCTGTTCGCCGATGGCCCGGACGGCAAGCTGGACGGCTATACGTGCTTCGGGCGCGTACCGGCCACCGCGACCGGCTTCGACCTGTACTGGATCGCGGTATCGCCCGACGCTCAGCGGCGCGGACTCGGCGGGAGACTGCTCGCGGCGAGTGCAGAGATCTGCCGCGGCCAGGGCGGACGGCGCCTGTATGCGGACACGTCCGGGCGGCCGCAGTATGCGCCGACGCGCGCGTTCTATTTGCGGCAGGGCTTCGAAATCGCGGCTGTGTTCCCGGACTTTTACGCCGACGGGGACGACAAGGTGGTGTTCAGCAAACCTCTGTAGCACCGGTTTAGCCGGCGCCGCCTCGCGCCCAGCCAGGGCGTCGGGTCAACGCCGCTTCCGCTGAGGCGATTCGACCGCGCCCGCAAACGCGCCAAGGCGCCCGTTTCGCGTCAAAGCGGGCGGCCGTGAAAGTCGACACTGCCGTGCTTGCCCAGCCTGTCGGTCCGCAGCCGGTCGTCGTCGGCAACCGCGGCACGGGCCCGTTCGATGGCGAGCCTGACGATGCCGACGCCGCTCCTGTCCCAGTACTCGGCGAAAGTGGGGATCACCTCGATGACGATGACGTGCGGGTCGTCGCGGCCTTCGGCGAACCACGGGCTCTGTTTCCGCTTCCAGCTCTCGTCGATGATCATTTCCTCCTTTGTCAGCCGGGCGTGGCCGGAGATCGACAGGAACGTGGCGTCGCCCTGCATCGCGACATTGACGGCATCGTCGTCCTCCAGCTCCGCGAGCTTGCCGCTGTCGTCACGCGTAATGAAGCGAACGCGCCCGTCGGGTGTTACGTCGGCGATCGCCATCGGCCGCGAGCGCAATTCGGCGTCCCGCCGGGTGACGAGCATGGCGGTGTCGAACTCATCCAGCAGTTCACGAAACGTATTCAGGTCGTCCTGTGACATGACATTCCTCGGCTAAGGTGAGGGCTTTTGCGGCGGCGGATCGGCCGACGCCAGGACCCGGTAGCTGCAATATCCGTGCCGAGCCGGCACCCGCTCCGCCCACGTTCCGTCGCTGTCGCCTGCTGGCAACAGCGCGAGCCGGGGGCGTGCACTTATTACCTCGCGTTGCAAAAACTTCCGTGGCCGCACCGTCGTTGTTCGGCGACAACGCTCCTCGCACCCGGCGGCGCGATGGCGGGATACGGGCGGTTCGGCGTGCCGGCCGACGTTGGCACGACGATTGCAACAACGCGTGTGAGCGACAGTCAAACGTCGCATGGACCATCAACTAACTGGAGACGCGCATGAAAAAGGTACTCGTCACTCTCGCAGCACTTGGCCTGGGCGCCGCCGCTTACGCAGGCGACGACATGGACAAGAAGCAGTCCTTCAATGACCTCGATGCGAACAACGACGGTCTGCTGACCCAGGAAGAGGCCGCTGCGCACGGCAAGGTCGACTTCTCCACCGCTGACACCAACCAGGACGGCTACATCACGGCTGCCGAGTTCGACCAGGTGCAGGCGGATGAGTACACCGAGGAGGAAGACGCCGAGTAAAGCATTCCGAGTAATTGACCACTTGCCGCAGGTATCTACGTTCCCCGTAAGTCCTTCCCCGACACACCTGTTGGCGTTCTTGGTCCCCCCGGCTCGGTTTCGTCAGCCGTCCTGCATCCGCTCCCCATAAGGTGATGCACAGGCTGTCGGGAACGAGCCGGGGTTTTCTTTGCATCGAGTTTACAGGCTGTTACACGGCGACGGCTGTTACACGGCGACATCGGCATTCCCGCGCTGGCATCGAACTTGCCGCGGCGGCCTTCCTGCTACAACGACCCGGCCATCGGGGCGAAGGCGGAGACAATGAACGACAAAAAGCACGACGGCGACCTGACGATCGCTGCCATCTCCGGCAGCCTGCGCAGCGGGTCGTACAACACGGCAAGTCTCATGGCCTTGCGAGAACTCGCCCCGGCGGGCGTGATGCTGGATGTCCTGACGCTGCACGACATCGAACTCTTCGACGCGGACGTGGAAGCGCAGGGCTGGCCAGAACATGTCAAGGCGCTGCGGGAGCGCGTCAGCCGGGCGGACGGACTCGTGATCGCAACGCCGGAGTACAATTACGGCATCACCGGCGTCCTGAAGAATGCGCTGGACTGGCTGTCACGGCCGACAGGGGAGGGGCCGATCGTCGGCTTGCCGGCCACGATCATCGGCGCATCGTCCTCGGCGGTGGGAACGGCGCGGGCCCAGTCGCAATTGCGCGACGTTTTCTTCTATAACGCGATACCGCTATTGCCAACTTCCGAAGTGCTGATCAGCCGGGCGGCCGACAAGTTCGACTCCGACGGCCGGCTAACGCACGAGCCCACGCGCCTTTTCCTAGGAAAAATGCTCGACCAGTTCCTGCCCTGGGTCCGGCAGCACGCAAGAACCGCTGCACGCTGACCGGCCAGCCGGCACACCGCCGGTGCCCGGCGCCCGGCCCCGGCCGTGCCCGGCGCCCGGCCGTACCGGGAACCCGTACCCCCACCGGCCGCCTGTGCCATCATGCGATCGAGCAATGGCGGGACTCGACCAATCATGACGGGACCGATGGCCCAGATCCTGTGTGCACCCATGATGGACTGGACCGACCGGCACTGCCGGTACTTACTGCGGCTCGTGAGCCCGGGGACCGGTCTGTACACGGAAATGGTTACGGCAACCGCGATCCTTAACGGGCCGCGGGCCAGGCTCCTGGCCTTCGACCCGAGTGAGCATCCGGTGGCCGTGCAGCTCGGGGGCAGCGACCCCGACCAGATGGCGCGCGCGACCGCCTACTGCTCCGCGGCCGGCTACGACGAGATCAACATCAACGTCGGCTGCCCGAGCGACCGCGTGCAAAGCGGGCGGTTCGGCGCCTGCCTGATGGCACGCCCCGGGCTCGTCGCCGACTGTTTCCGGGCAATGCAGGCCGAAGCCGACGTTCCCGTCACCGTAAAGACTCGTATCGGCATCGACGACCAGGATTCCTACGAGTTTCTCGCGCGGTTCGTGGAAACGGTCGCGTCCGCGGGTTGTCGCACGTTCATCGTGCACGCCCGGATCGCGATACTCGAAGGCCTGAGCCCGAAAGAGAACCGTGCAGTGCCGCCGCTGGACTACGAGAGGGTTGCCCGCCTGAAGGCGGCATTCCCGTCGCTGTCGATCGTCGTCAACGGCGGGATCGACGATATGGTGGCTGTCGGCCGGCATCTCGAGGATTTCGACGGGGTCATGATAGGCCGCCGCGCGTACCAGGACCCTTACTTCCTGGCTGAACTCGAGCAGCGGTTCCTGTCCGGGGCAGCGCCGCCCGATCGCAGCTCGGTCGTCGAGCGCATGCTGCCTTACATCGAGCGCGAGCTCGCCAACGGCGAGCGCCTGAGCCACATCGCCCGGCACATGCTGGGGTTGTACGCGCACCAGGCCGGTGCCCGGGCGTGGCGCCGCTACCTGAGCGAGCATATGCACCGTGACGGTGCCGACGGCTCGACGCTGCTGGAAGCGCTCGACGCTTTGGCCCAAGCTGCATAGAATGCATTGCTTCCAGCGGTACCCCTTTCATCCCGTCATCCCAGGAGCCGACGCTTAATCATGAGCGCCAAGCCAGGTACGAAACGACCCACGCTGGCCGAGCAGGCCGACATTCACGAGCTGTACGAACAATCGGTCCAGAACGTCGAGGGCGAGATCGAGTTCCTCCAGACGACCTTCGGGAGCATTCGTGGCCGCAATGCAACGTCGTTCCGTGAAGATTTTTGCGGAACCGCCGCTGCCAGCTGTGAGTGGGTACGCCAGGGACCGGAGTTCGAGGCGATCGGCGTGGACATCGATGCGGCAGTTCTTGACTGGGGTCGCCGGAACCGGGTCAGCCGGCTGCCGACCGAAGACCAGGCGCGCGTGCGTCTCCTTCAGTCGAACGTCCTGACCGCGGACACGCCGCCCGTCGACGTCATCGCGGCGCTCAACTTCAGCTACTGGATCTTCGAGGAGCGGGCGACGATGTTGCGTTACCTGCGTCGTTGCCGGGATGCGCTCAAGGATGACGGCATCCTGTTCCTGGACATTTTCGGCGGGCCGGAGTCTTTCGAGGAAACCAAGGAGAAGACCAAATACGACGGCTTCACCTACGTGTGGCACCAGGCAAGGTTCCATCCGGTCACGAACCACATGCGCTGTCACATTCACTTCAGGTTTCCGGATGGCTCCCGCATCCGCAAGGCCTTCACCTACGAGTGGCGGCTGTATACGGCGCCCGAACTCAGGGACCTTCTCCTGGAGGCGGGGTTCGACCGGGTGACGGTCTACTGGGAGGGCGAAGACGAGGACGGCGAGGGCAACGGCATCTTTACGCCGGAGGCGAAGGGCGAGGCCGACCTGGCGTGGATCGCTTATATCGTTGCGGAAAAATAGCTTGTAAAATCCGCAGATGGCACGGGATCTTGAAGTAGCGATTGTATTCGCGGACGTCGTCGGCAGCACGCAGCTTTACGACCAGTTCGGCGATACGAAGGCCAGCGAAACGGTCGCGGCCTGCCTCGAGATCATGAAAGAGGCCACCCGCCAGTACAACGGCACCGTCATCAAGACGATCGGCGACGAAGTCATGTCGACCTTCGATACCGTGGACGAAGCCATGGGCGCGGCCGTCATGATGCAGGGACGCATCACGGCCGACACGCGAAAGGAAGGCGGCATTCCCGTTTCGATCCGGATCGGGTGCCACTTCGGGCCCGTGGTCCAGGAGCAGAACGACATTTTCGGCGCGGCGGTGCACACGGCCAACCGCATGACGTCGCAGGCCAAGGCGCGCCAGATCATCATTTCCGGCGAGACCGTGAAGAAGATGGGCCCTGAGCTGCAGAAACAGACCCGCCAGATCGATGTCGCCACAGTGCGCGGTCGCCTGGACGAAGTGGCGCTCTACGAACTCCTGTGGAACCCCGAGGAAGCGACCAGCATGCTCCCGACGATCGAGTGGGAGAACAAGGAGCGCAACGTGTCGCGACTCGTGCTGCGCTTCCGCGACAAATCGGTCGAGCTGTCGGACAAGCGCAAGAGTGTGAGCATCGGGCGCGCCGAGGACAACGACCTGGTCATAAAGGGCAACCTGATTTCGCGCATCCACGCCAAAGTCGAGATGCGGCGCGGCAAGTTTCTGCTCATCGACCAGAGCACGAACGGTACGTTCCTGCAGGACCTGCAGGGCAACGAAATCTTCGTCAGGCGCGATTCGCGTGAACTGACCGGTGAGGGCACGATCGGGCTCGGCCGCGCGGAACAGCCTGGTTCCTCACTGGCTATACACTACAAAGCCTACGCCTGATTCCAGGTGCTCTTCTGGACCTGCCGGCGCCGCGCCGCGGGCAGAGACAGTTCGAGATCCCGGCGCACACGCTCGAGTTCCTGCCGAAGTTCGCCCGGCAGGCGCTCGCCGTAGCCGTGGAGATAGGTCTCGATCGCCGCCAGTTCCGGAAGCCACGCCTCGGGATCGACCGAGGTCAGCGCGGCAATAGCCTCGTCGGAGACGTCGAGGCCCGCCAGATCCAGGCTGCCCGGGGCAGGCAGGTAGCCGATCGGCGTTGTGGTCGCCGCGGCGCGGCCTTCGCAGCGGTCGATGATCCAGCGCAAGACCCTCAGGTTCTCGCCGAACCCGGGCCACAGGAATCGGCCGCGGGCATCGCGCCTGAACCAGTTGACGTGAAAGATCCGCGGCAGCCGCTCGGAACGCTGCCGGAATGAGAGCCAGTGGGCCCAGTAGTCGGCAAAGTTGTATCCGCAGAACGGCTGCATCGCCATCGGGTCGCGCCGTACCACGCCGACTTCGCCGGCGCTTGCCGCCGTGGTTTCGGAGGCGACACCGGCGCCGACGAGGACGCCGTGCTCCCAGCTCATGGCCTCGAAGACGAGCGGCGCCAGCTCGCGGCGACGGCCGCCGAACACGATGGCGGAGACCGGCACCCCTTCCGGCGCCTCGGCGAGGCGTGAATAGCTCGGATTGTTCGACGCAGCGACGGTGAAGCGCGAGTTCGGATGGGCCGCCGGGCCGTTGTCGGGATGGTACGGGCGGCCACGCCAGTCGACGGCGGGCTCGCCGACACCCTTGTCCTCCCACCAGGGCTCGTCGGTGGCCGTCCGCGCGACGTTCGTGAATATGGTGTTGCGCCGGATCATCGCGTACGCATTGGAGTTCGTTCGCGCATTCGTGCCGGGAACCACGCCGAAGTAACCGGACTCGGGGTTCACCGCCCTGAGCCGCCCTTCGCCGTCGAGATGCAGCCAGGCGATGTCGTCGCCGAGCGTCCAGACTTTCCAGCCGGGAAGCGACGCCGGCGGTACGAGCATCGCGAGGTTGGTCTTGCCGCAGGCGGAGGGGAGTGCACAGACGATGTAATGCGTTTCACCGGCCGGGCTCTCCACGCCTACGATCAGCATGTGCTCGGCCAGCCAGCCTTCCTTCCGTGCCTGGTGGCTCGCGATTCGCAGGGCATGACACTTTTTGCCCAGCAGGGCATTGCCACCGTAACCGGAGCCGAAGCTCTTGATCGACAATTCGTCCGGAAAGTGCAGTATCAGGCGGCGGTCCGGGTCAAGGTCTCCCGTGGAGTGCAGGCCTTTGACGAATCGTCCTTCGCGCTCGATGCGCGCGAGCGCCGCATCGCCCATCCGCGTCATGAGCTTCATGTTGGCGACTACGTACGCGCTGTCTGTAATCTCGACGCCGCAGCGCGCATATGGGGACTCGACGGGCCCCATGCAGTACGGGATTACGTACATCGTCCGGCCCGTCATGGAGCCGTCGAAGAGTGCGTCGATGCGCCGGTGGGCCTCGCCCGGCGGCATCCAGTTGTTGTTCGGGCCGGCATCCGCCTGGCTGGGCGTACAGATGTAGGTCAGGTGTTCGACACGGGCGACGTCCGACGGATCGGACAGGTGCAGGTAACAGCCCGGATACGTGGTGTCGTTCAGCCGGGTCAGCGTGCCCACGGAGAGCATTTCGTCGAGCAGGGCGCCGTATTCTTCCTCGCTGCCAGTGCACCAGTAGACGTTGTCCGGCCGCGTCAATGCCGCCATATCCGCAACCCAGTCGGCAAGCGCTTCAAGTCGTGTCGTCATCCTTGCGCCTCTAACTTCCTCTGCGGCCGCATTGCACGGCGAGTGCTGAAGGAGACTTCGCAGTCATTCCTTCAAGGGGAGACGGATTATGAGCGAGCCGCCCGCCCTTTGCATTGTTGTGAGCGCTAACAGTCCGGGACCGCTGCCGCGGCAGGGTTCTTCAGCGATACCGGTCCGTGAGGCGTTGCATCAGCCGGATAGCGCGGCGATAGCTTTCGTAGCGGCGGCCGTCGATGTTATCGCTAACAACCGCCGCCTGCACTGCGCACCCGGGTTCGCGCAGGTGCAGGCAGTTCGCGAATCGACATTCCGCGCCAGCGGCGTGCATTTCGCGAAAGCCGCGCTCGACGTCCTTCGCGCTGCCGAATGCCGGCGCATAATCGCGCACGCCGGGAGAATCGATGACGGCGCCGCCGCCTTCCAGCGGCAGCATCATGGAGTTGACGGTCGTGTGCCGGCCCTCGCCGGTTTTCTTCGAGATATCCGCCGTCTTTTGCTGTGACGGTGCCGACAGGTGGTTGATGAGGCTCGACTTGCCGACGCCCGATTGGCCGACGAAGATGGCCGTACGGGCCCCGATGGCGGCACGGAGCTCCGCGAGCATCGCACCCGTCACAATGCTCGTCGCGAGTACCGGGTAGCCGATGCCCCGATAGACGTCGAGCACGGCATCGGTGCCTTCCGGCGCGGGTTCGTCGGCCTTGTTGAAAACGAGGACGGCGTCGGCATCCATGAGTTCGGCAGCGCAAAGATAACGGTCGACGACAAACCAGTCGGGCGTCGGCGAAGCGGCCGCGACCACGACGAGGACATCGACATTGGCGGCGAGCACTTCGACCGAGCCGCGCTGGTTGGGCCGAGTCAGTGAGTTCGTGCGCTCGTGAATGGCCGTAATCAGCCATTCTGCTTCACCGTCCTTCGGCCGGGCGTCGACGACGTCGCCGCACACGGGCTGCAGCGACTTGCCGCGGATGCCTGCGTCGGCTTCGGTGCCGTCGGCCAGGGCGATTCGCATGCGGTGGCGGTATGTTGCGATGACGAGGGCGGACATGCGGCGTTCCATGGAGCCTTGCGGCATTACGGCAGTATGCGCGCAGGCCTTGCGTGTTGCACAGGCCGGCGCGTTACACTTGCGGGGTGGGCAAGGGCGGGAATCGCGGGATGGACAAGAGCAGCAATTGCAGTACGGACAAGAGCAGGAACCTGATCTGGATCGACCTCGAGATGACCGGGCTCGATACCGCCCGCGACAGTATCATCGAGATCGCGACGATCGTCACGGATCCGCAACTCGCGGAACTGGCCGTCGGACCGGTGATTGCGATTCGCCAGACACCGGAAGCGTTGCGCGCCATGGACGAGTGGAATACGCGCCAGCACGCGGAGTCAGGCCTGACGGAGCGGGTACTCGCAAGCCGGGTCACCCACGCCGAGGCCGAGAGGAAGACGCTCGAGTTCCTTGCCGGCTGGGTCGAAGAGGGTGCTTCGCCGATGGCGGGCAACAGCATTTGCCAGGACCGGCGCTTCCTGGCACGCGAAATGCCCGCGCTCGAGCGCTATTTCCATTACCGTAACCTCGACGTCAGCACGCTCAAGATCCTGGCACAGTTGTGGGCACCGCCGGTCGCGGCGGGCTTCGCGAAAGCATCGGATCATCGAGCGCTCGCGGACATCCGCGATTCGATCGCTGAACTCACATGGTACCGTTCGCAGCTGTTCGACGCGGACGTGCTGGCACGGTCCTGATGCCGGAGGCCTCGTTCGCGGCCGCCGCGATGCGCAACAGCGAACCCATCCTGGGGGTTCTGCGCACCGTACTCGACGACTGCCGGTCGCTGCTGGAGATCGGCTCCGGCACGGCGCAACACGCGGTGTATTTCGCGACTGCGCTGCCGAACCTGGACTGGCAGACGAGCGACCTGGAAGAGAACCACGATCTCATTCGAACGCGCCTCGCCGAAGCGGGCTTGCCGAACGTACGACCGCCACAGCTCATCGACATGGAGGCACCGCCGGCGACCGGGGCCGCATACGACGCCGTGTACTCCTGCAATACCATGCACATCATGAGCATGGCCGCCGTACAGAATTTCCTGCCGTACGTCGCGGCGGCGCTTCGCGACGGCGGGCTGTTCATCTATTACGGTGCGTTCCGCCGCGGCGGGCGCTACAGCACCGAGACCAACGCCGCGTTCGATCGCTCGCTGCGGCAGCGCGACCCGCGGATGGGTCTTCGGGAGCTGGACGAGGTCGACCGCCTCGCCGCGGCGGCAGGCCTGGTCCGCGAACGCATCTACGCCATGCCGGCGAATAACCTGCTCGTTACCTGGATCAAGACCGACCGCTCCGGCGACCCGGGTGGGGTCTGTGCCGGTCGGCGCGTAGTGCCTTCGCCGCTCATACAGTCGTCCCAGGCAACGGCTGA
>DASUOE010000230.1:0-5600 GCA_036276805.1 Woeseiaceae bacterium
CGTTCAGCTCGGACAGGGTGCGGGCAAACCACGATCGCGACGACTTCCGCCGCGTGAACGGAATCGTGCAGACGGCGGGCAATCTCTCCGCGGTTCCGGGCGCTGGCGTCATCGGCACGACCAGTTACCTGTCGCGGTACCCATCCACCGCGACGAACCTGAATCGCAAACGCGCACGATTCACGCTGATGCTTTTCCTCGGCAGCGACATCGAGTCGCTGGCGCCACGCGATGCGCTCGATCTCGAGAACGAGCAGGGTGTGATCCCCACCTACCAGGATCCGCAATGCACGGTCTGCCACGACGTGATGGACCCCGTCGCCGGCCTGTTCACGAAGCGCACGAATACCGGCGAGTACGACATCAATCGCGCCTATGAGTGGACGAAGACACGGCAGGGCGTACAGCGCATGGTCCCGGCCGGCTTCGGCAACACCCGCGTGAATGCGTCCGCCGAGCTGCCGGATGCCTGGCTCGACCGGCCGTTGCAGTGGTTCGCGCAGCAGATGGTGGCGGACGCGCGCTTTCCCGTGCAGACGGCGCGCGTGGCGCTCCACGGCCTCACGGGCATCGACGGCGACAGTCCGCGGACCGTGCAGCTGGTGAACGACCTCGCGGCGGATTTCGTGCAATCCGGTTACGATTTCAAGGCGCTGGTCAAGGCGATCGTCACGAGCGAGGTCTTCCTCGCGCGCAATCTCGCGGCCAGCGAGAACCCGTCAGCCTACGAGGACGTCGGGACCGGGCGCCTGATGACCCCGGAAGAACTCGACCGCAAACTCACGGCCTGGCTCGGCGACAACTACAGCTGGGCGGGCCCCGCGACGGCGAGCGGGTTGCGCGGCCTGCATTACCTGCCCTACGGCGGCATCGATTCCGACGAGATCACGAGCCGGACCACGAGCCCGACGGCCCTCATCGACGGTATCCAGGAGCGCGTGGCGAGCCAGGTGGCATGCGAGCGCGTCGCGGACGACCTGTACAACGACGGGCCGCTGTTCCCGGATGCCCGGGCCGTCGATACGCCCGACACGAGTGCGGGCCGGCAGGCGATCCGCGCCAACATCCGCTACCTGCACCGCTATCTCCTCGGCGAGGACCTGGCGCTCACTGACCCCGAGGTCGACACGACCTACGACCTGTTCGTCGCGGCGCGCGCGTTGAACGAAACGGCGATCCCGTCGGGCTGCCGTGGCGGCGGCGGCGGAACCGACACGAACCGGACGGTGCTGCCGTGGATGGCCGTCGTGACCTACCTGCTGTCCGACTACCGCTTCGTTTATGACTAGGGAGACTCTGCGATGAACCGACGCGAACTGTTGCGCATGGGTGTGACCGCGGGCGGTTTCCTGGTCTGCGGCGGCGTTCGCATGGCGATGGCCCAGCAGCCGTACAGCGGTCCCTACTGGCTGTTCGTGGAGGCCGACGGCGGCTGGGATACGACGAGCTTCTGCGACCCGAAGGGCGCGGGGCTCGGCCCGGACGGCGCGATCAACACGTACGATCCCGCCGACATCCGGCGCATCGGCAACATCCGCTACGCGCCGCCGCCGGACCGCTACGCGAACGACAGCTCGCTCTACAGCAACCGGGAATTCTTCGAGACGCATTACCAGCGCCTGCTCGTCATCAACGGCATCAACTACGGCACCAACTCGCATGTCGTGGGACGGACCGTCAACTGGACCGGGCGGCATGCGCCGGGGTATCCCGCGCTGCCCGCGCTCATCGCGGCGGAGAACGCCGCGGATCTCGCCTTACCGTTTCTCACGAACTCGAGCAACGAGTCGAGCGACACGGCGAAGCTCGTGCCGCAGACGCGCGTCCGGCGCGAGGACGCCGCGGCGATCCGCGAGATCGCCGAGCCGTATCGCCGCGACCTGGCGCAGCCGGCCGAATACCACTCGTCGGCCATGCGTTCCCTGATCGATACGGCCGCGGCGGAGCGCCGCGACCGGCAGCTCGCGGAACAGCGGCTGCTCCGGGTCCGGCAGGCGCTGGCCGGCCACGACGTGGCGCGCAACCGCGACGCGCAGTCGCTGCAGGCATTTGCCACCAACCTCGGCAACGCGTCGGCGCCGAACGCCTACGTGCAGTCGCAGGCACGGGCCCGCCGGCTGTTCGACCAGGCGCAGGTGGCCTTCGCGGCGTTCGAGGCCGGGGCCGCCGCGACGGCGCAGATCATGCTGGGCGGATTCGACACGCACACGGACCACGACAACCTGCATTACCCGCAGCTCATGGACTACCTGGCGGCGGTCGACAACATCATAACGGATGCACAATCGCGCGGGCTCGCGAACCAGGTCATCATCGTCATGGCCTCCGATTTCGCGCGCACGAACGTCTACAACACCGACAACGGCAAGGATCACTGGCCGCACTCGAGCATCATGGCCTGGGGCGCGCCCGCGTGGTTCGCGGGCAATCGGGTGATCGGCGCCACGAACGACCTGCAGGTGTCCCGCCGCGTGAACCCGAACACGCTCGCGCTCGACGACAACGGCGTGGAGCTGACGCCGGCGCACGTGCACCAGGCGCTTCGCGCACTCGCCGGCATCGACCAGAACCCGGCGGTGACCGCGAATTTCCCGTTCGCCCAGCCGGTCCTGCCGCTGTTCGCCTGAGCGAGGATCGCGCGCTCCCTCCCAGAGTCTCGAGGGTACGGGTACACTACGGCGCTTTCGACCGCTTCGAGAGGTGCCCGATGTCGCGTGCGCTCCGCACGGCCCTGCTGGCCGTCCTGCCGTTCATTGCCGCGAACACGCCGGCCGATGAGCTGGCCCGCTCCGTCAAGGCCGACTACGACGAGTACCTGTGGCCCCTGTTCGACCACTTCCACAGGCACCCGGAGCTGTCGCTCCTCGAGACCGGGACCGCGGCCCGCATGGCGGCGGAGCTCCGTGAGGCCGGCTTCGATGTGACGGAGAACGTCGGCGGCAACGGCGTCGTCGCCCTGCTCGAGAACGGCCGAGGGCCGCTCGTCATGATGCGCGCCGACATGGACGGCCTGCCCGTGGAAGAGAAATCGGGACTCGAAAACGCGTCCCGCAAGCAGCAGGTCGACCCGGTCACGGGCGACACCGTCTACACCATGCACGCGTGCGGGCATGACGTGCACATCACGAGCCTGGTCGGCACGGCCCGGCAGATGTCGTCCCGCAAGGGCGAATGGAGCGGCACGCTGATGCTCGTCGTGCAGCCGGCGGAGGAACGCGGCATCGGCGCGCGGGCCATGCGGGACGACGACCTGTGGGAGCGCTTCGGCAAGCCGGACTACGCCCTCGCGTTCCACGTGTCCGCGAACGACGTGGCCGGCGTGATCAACGTGACGCAGAGCCCCTACGCAGGCGTCGACTCGGTGGACATCGTCATCCACGGCGTCGGCGCGCACGGCGCGTCGCCGCACCAGGGCAAGGACCCGGTCGTGCTCGGCGCGCAGATCGTCCTCGCGCTGCAGACGCTCGTGTCGCGCGAGCTCGCACCGCGCGAGCCCGGCGTGGTCACCGTGGGCTCCTTCCATGCGGGCACGAAGCACAACATCATCCCGGACGAAGCGCGCCTGCAGATCACCGTGCGGAACACCAACGAAGAGACCCGCGCGTTGCTGCTCGACGGCATCCGCCGGATCGCCGAGAACCTGGGCCGGGCCGCCGGCCTGCCGGAAGACCGGCTCCCCGAAGTGATCGTGTCGGAGGAGAGCACGCCGCCCACCGTCAACGACATGCCGCTCGCCCAGCGCCTGCGCGGCGCCTGGACGGAAGCGCTCGGCGAGGAGCGGGTGGTCGACATTCCGCCGATGGGCATGGGCGCGGAGGATTTTCCGTACTTCACCCACGACCCGGCCATCCCGGGCGTGTACTGGGGCGTCGGCGGGACGCCCGCGGCCGACTTCGAGCGCGCGGCGGCAGGCGGCGCGCCGGTTGCCGGGCACCACTCGCCGCTCTTCAGGATTGCGCCGGAGCCGTCGGTGACGGCGGGCGTCGAGTCCACCGTCGTTGCGCTGCTGGAACTGCTGGGCGGCCAGCGAGACTGACCTGGCCCGCATGTGCGACGGAACTCCTGCAGGGTCCGGCTAGCCGCCGGCGGCTGGCCCGGCGGGCGGCCTCAGGACACGGGCTCCTGTGCCGCGCCGATCTCGAGCACGATGTTCCACAGGAAGCGCACCATGTCGACGAGTGCGTCCTCGGCAATGCGCTCGTCGTCGCTGTGCGCGCCGAAGCGGCTGTTCATTTCCTCGAGCGTTCGGGCCGGGCCGATGCCGTAGGCTTCGACGCCGCGGGCCCTGAGCTGCGCCATGTCCGTGGCGCCCGTCGCCATCACCGGCAGCGTCGTCGCCGCCGGGTACAGTCGTTCCGCGACGGTCTCGATGACGGCGAACATCTCGTTGTCTATGCCGGAAGGCGCCGCAACCGGGCGATACACGCGCTCGGGCACGATCTCGATCGCCGGGTTGTCGATCAGCGCGGCGAGCTCGGCGAAGAACGCCTCGGGATCCTCGTCCGGCAGCATGCGGATATCGAGCATCGCCTCCGCGGTGGACGGGATGACGTTGCGCCGGAACCCGCCGTCGATGACGGTCGGCACCACCGACGTCCTGAGCATGGAGTAGTGCATCGGGTCGTGCTCGCGAAACCAGGCATCGATCGCGGCCTGGTGCTCCGGGTTCGCGACGTTCGCGTACCGGTGCGCCTCCTCGCCGCTTGACAGGGACGCCATGCGCTCGAAATAGGCGCGCGTCGTCTCGTTGAGCCGCACCGGCGTTTCCCAGCGGCCGGCGCGCGCGACCGCCTCGGCCAGCATCGTGATGGCGTTGTCGGGGCGGGGCCGTGAGCCGTGCCCCGCCGTGCCGCGGGCGACGAGCGTCGCGCGCCTCGGCACCTTCTCGGTCGTCTGCACGCCGACGACTGCGACCTCGCCGTCCATCGTCTGTGAACTGCCGCCTTCGGCGATGGCGTATTCCGCGGCGATCACGTCCCAGTGCTCCTCGACCATGAACGTGATGCCGACTTCGGGTGTGCCTTCCTCGCCGGCTTCCGCGAGGAATATGATGTCGCGGTCCATGGGCACGTCCAGCCGGTGGAGGAGGAGCAGCACGAGCAGGCCCGCCGTGACGTTGTCCTTGTCGTCGAGCGTCCCGCGTCCCCAGACGTACCCGTCCTTCCTGAGCCCGCTGAACGGCGGTTCCGACCATTTATCCGCCTGCACGCCGACGACGTCGGTGTGTCCCATGATCAGGATCGGCGGCTTCGAGCCGTTACCTTCATAGCGGGCGACGAGGTTGGCGCGCCCCGGTTCCTTCTCGAAGATCTCGTAGTCGATGCCTTCGGCCGCGAGCACGGATTCCAGGTACTCGACCACGCGGGACTCGTTGCCGGGCGGATTGACCGATTCGATGCGCACGAGGTCGACCAGGAGGTCGACCGCTTCGCGACCGGTGACGTCCCAGTCGACCAGCCAGCGGTCCTGGGCGGGCGCCGCGACCGGCAGCGCGAGCTCTGCCACCGCGAGCAGCGCGGCCGCCGCCGCCCGGTTTCGCGCGGACCGTCTGCCGCGCGCCTCGCTACGCATAGTCGTCGTCGTCGTCCGTGTCCGGTTCC
>DASUOE010000231.1:0-7442 GCA_036276805.1 Woeseiaceae bacterium
GTACGGATTCCGGCCGTTCGCACGGCTTTTCGAATTGCTCGCGCCGCCCGGCCGGATGAGCCTCACGGTGTATGTCGCGCAGTCGCTGCTGTGCGTTCCGCTCTTCTACGGTTTCGGCCTCGGCGCGCACGCCTGGATCGGGCAGGCCAGGAGCCTCGTGGCGGGCCTCATCGTGTGGGTGCTGCTCGTCATTGGCGCGCGCGCCTGGATGCGGCGCTGCCACTACGGACCCCTGGAATGGCTGTGGCGAGTTCTGACGCTCGGCGATCGCTCGGTACCGTTCGTGCGCCGCGCGGGAGACGCGAGCCCCGCGCCCGCCTGAGCGTTTGGCTTTCTAGAGGCGGGCGACCGCCTCGTCGATCAGCCGGCGCATCGCGCGCCGTGCGGCATCCGGCTGCCGGCGCTGCATCGCGCGGTGCACGGACGCGTGCTGGTCGAGCGTGTCCGCGTACGCGACCGATTCGGAGGTCGTGAACCGGATGCTCACGTCGAGCGCAGTGCGGATGAAATCCCGCATCCGGATATAGAAGCGGTTCTCCGTTGCGTACAGGATGGCCACGTGAAAGTCGATGTCGGCCTTGCGCGATTCCGCGGTGCCCGCGCGCGCATCGAGCATCCGGCCGAGCGCTTCCCCGATCGCCTGCAGCCGCGCCGGGCGGGCCACGTCGGCGCCGAGCGCGGCCGCCTCGGGTTCGATCGCCGCGCGCATCTGGAAGAACTCGCGCAGCACGGCGCGCGACAGGCTGCCTTCGAGCGACCATTGCAGCAGCTCGGGGTCGAAAATGTTCCACGCCTCCTCCGGCTGGATACGAATGCCCTGCCGGGGCTTGCTGGAGACGAGGCCTTTGGCCGCGAGCATCTTGACCGCCTCGCGGATCGCTGTCCGGCTGACACCGAATTCACCCGCCAGTTCGGCTTCGGTCGGAAAGGGCTCGCCCGGGACGAACTCGCCGCACACGATGCCGCGGCCGAGCTGCCGCGCAACCCGGAAGGAGAGATTCGACCTTTCTTCTAGGCCCGGCATCGACCCGCTTAACAGGTCCTAGCTCAGCCAGAAGCTGAAGTACAGGTACATCCCGGCCACGAGCACGAGTATCGCCGTTGCCAGAAACTTGTTGCCCGCATCCCAGCTCGCACGGATCTCCTCGCCGTGCAACTCGCGAATCGAATGGTAGGTGAGGCCGCGTATCTTCTCTTCCGGCGGCGGCGCGGTCGCTAGCGAGCCGCCGATCATGAGCGCGCACGCGCACAGGAAGAGGATGCCGGTCGCGTACAGGAAATTGAAATCCCCGACCGCCGCCAGGAACGCCGGGTCTTCGATCTTGCCCTCGCCGAAGATCGCCTGGCAGGTCAGCTTGATCATGCCGAGCACGAAGCCGCCGGCCAGCGCCCAGACCGCGCCCGTCGCATTCAGGCGTTTCCAGAACAGGCCGAGCAGGAACACGGCCGTGATCGGCGGCGCGAGGTAGCCCTGCACGCTCTGCAGGTACACGTACAGGCCGCCGCCGGCGATGTTCTTCATCACCGGGATCCACAGAATGCCGAGGACCACCACGACCGCGGTCGCGATGCGGCCCACCTTGAGCAGGTGGCTCTCCGGCTTGCCCGGCCGCAGTTTCTCGTACACGTCCACGGTGAACAGCGACGCGCTCGAATTGAACAGCGAGGCCAGGGAGCTCATGAGCGCCGCCAGCAGGCAGGCGACGATCAGGCCGCGGATGCCGGTCGGCAGGAGCGTCGAGACCAGCGTCGGGAATACCGTGTCGCCGTTGATCGTCTCGACGCCGTTCACCGTGTGCATCGGCAGCGCGATGAGACCTTTCTGGTGCAGCGCCCAGCCGATGAGCCCCGGTACGAGGAAGATGAGCACCGGCCAGACCTTGAGCAGCCCGCCGAACAGTGCGCCGCGGCGGGCGGTCGTCAGGTCGCGCGCGGACAGTGCCCGCTGCACGATGTACTGGTCCGTGCACCAGTACCAGATGCCGACGATGGGGGAGGCGATGAGCACGCCGAGCCAGGGGAAATCCGGATCGCTCAGCGGCCGCCAAAGGGCGAATTGCTCCCTGTTGACGCTCACGGTCGCAACGAGTTCGCCCCAGCCGGCGATGACGCCGCCGCCTTCGGCGAGCTTCGACAGGCCGAGCGTCGTGATGACGAGCGAGCCGAACAGGATGATTACAGCCTGCGGGGTGGCGGTCGCCATGATCGCGCGCATGCCGCCGAATATCGTGTAGATGCCGGTCAGGATCACCGTCGTGAACGCGCCGATCCAGAACGCGTTTTCGGGCGAACCGAACGTGTCCGGCAAAAGCGCCTGGAAGACGATCGCACCGGCGTACACCGTGACGCTGACCTTGGTGAATACGTAAGCCACCAGCGAGACCACCGACAGTATCCAGCGGGCACGCGCGTTGAAGCGCCGCTCGAGAAACTCGGGAATCGTCTGCACGCCGGCCTTGTAATAGAAAGGCACGAAGAAACCGGCGAGCAGTATCAGCACCCATGCGTGCAGCTCCCAGTGCGCCATCGCCATGCCGGTCGAGGTGCCCTGGCCGGCCAGGCCGACGATGTGCTCGGAGCCGATGTTGGACGTGAAGATCGAGGCGCCGACGGCGACGAAGCCGGCATTCCGGCCTGCAAGGAAGTAGTCGACGCTGTCGTGCTGGTCGCGGCCGTACCACCACGCGAGAAAGCCGATGATAGCGAAATAGATTGCGATGACGACCCAGTCGAGTCCGCTCATGCCGTGCCTCCCCCGTTTGTTTTTTCAACAGCCGGCGCGCGCCCCCGATTGCGCAGCGCAGCCAGGTCCTTGATTGGTAATATAGTACGATATATTCCGCGCTATGTAATAATGCCCCCAAAGCGACGGCGCCAATTAGAACACGTCGCCATGAACGAGGGGCTGTTTCGAAAAATGCCAGTGTCCGGACAACTCTTCATCGGTGTGCGCGGCGCGGCCGGGCGCACGACAGGTAGCCGCGGTTCCACCGCCGCAACGACCTTTCGTGCGGAAAACCCGGCGACGGGCGAGAGCCTCGAACCTGCATTCGCCGCCGCGTCCCCGGCGGACGTCGACGTCGCCTGCGAACTCGCCTGGCAGGCGTTTCATGTCTACCGGCAGACGTCCCGAAAAGCGCGCGCGGCGTTTCTGGCCGCCATCGGCGAACAGATACTCGCGCTCGGCGACGAGCTCCTCGAACGGGGGCACGCGGAGTCGGGCCTGCCGATCCCCCGGCTTTCGACGGAGCGCGGCAGGACGGTCGGGCAGCTCAGGCTGTTCGCCGACGAAGTCGCGGCCGGCGGCTGGCTCGGCGTCCGCATCGACCCGGCACTGCCGGGCCGCGAACCGCTGCCGAGGCCGGATCTCCGGCAGCGCAGGATCCCGCTCGGCCCGGTTGCGGTGTTCGGTGCCAGCAACTTTCCGCTGGCATTCTCGGTGGCCGGCGGAGACACCGCGTCAGCACTCGCGGCCGGCTGTCCCGTAATCGTCAAGGGGCACCAGGCGCACCCGGGAACGTCCGACCTCGTCGCGCAGGCCGTGGTCGCCGCCGCGGCGGCGAGCGGCATGCCCGATGGCGTGTTCTCGCTGTTGAACACCAACAACCGGGATACGGGTGCCGCGCTCGTCGCGCATCCCCGCATCAAGGCGGTCGGGTTCACCGGTTCGCGCGCCGGCGGGCTCGCGCTAAGGGATATCGCGAACGGGCGGCCGGAGCCGATTCCAGTCTACGCGGAGATGAGCAGCGTCAACCCCGTCGTGCTGCTGCCGGGCGCGCTCGCCGGGCGGAGTGCGGCGCTCGCCAATGGCTTCGTCGCCTCGATGACGCTCGGCGTCGGCCAGTTCTGCACGAATCCGGGGCTCGTGTTCGCACTGGACGGCCCGGATCTCGATGCGTTTCTCGCGGCGGCCGGCAAGGCGCTCGGCGGCGTGACGCCGGCGACGATGCTGACGCGCGGCATCCACTCGGCGTACGAAAGCGGCGTGCAAAAGCTCATGGAGCACGGCGCCGTCACGCTGGTAGCGCGCGGCGCGGACAAGTCCGGCACGAACTGCGGTCGCGGCGCGCTCTTCGCCGTAGCGGGCGACGCGCTCGTCGACAGCCCGGAGATCATGGACGAAGTCTTCGGTGCGGCGTCCGTGGTCGTCCGCTGCCGCGACGAAACCGCGCTCCTGGCGCTCCTCGATAATCTCGAAGGGCAGCTCACCGCAACGCTGCACCTCACGCCCGCGGATCACCCGCTTGCCGCGCGATTGCTGCCCGTCCTCGAACGCCGCGCCGGCCGGATCCTCGTGAACGGCTGGCCGACCGGCGTCGAAGTGTGCCACGCGATGGTGCACGGCGGCCCGTTCCCCGCAACGTCCGACAGCCGAAGCACGTCGGTCGGGACCCTCGCGATAGAGCGCTTCCTGCGGCCCGTGTGCTACCAGGACGTGCCGCAGGAACTGTTGCCGCCCGAACTCCGCGACGATGCGGCGGACCTGCCGCGCCGCGTGGATGGCCGCTTCGAAGCGCCCTGAGCCCGGTCCTTGAGCGTGCATCTCGTACAGTTGCGCGCGCCGGGCGGTGAGCGCTGCGTTGCGACGCTCGACGCCGACGGTGATGCATACCGGCTGCGCGAGGCCGCGACGGTGTACGAACTCGCGACGGCGGCACTCGCTGCCGGGCAATCGCTCGCTGCGGCGAGCGCTGCGCGGCGCACCGGCGAGCGGGTCGACCTCGCGGCGGCGCTGGCGGAGGACCGCCTGCTGCCCGCCGTCGATCACCCGGACCCGGCACACCTGCTGCTCTCCGGGACCGGCCTCACGCACCTCGGTTCGGCGGAAAGCCGCGACCGGATGCACCGGGCCGCCGCCGGCGAAAAGGAGACCGACTCGATGCGCATGTTCCGGATGGGCGTCGACGGCGGCAGGCCGGCGGGCCCGGGCCCGGGCGTGCAGCCGGAATGGTTCTACAAGGGCAGCGGCCACGGTGTCGTCGGCCCCGGCGACGTCCTGCCGTCGCCCGTTTTTGCAGAGGACGGCAGCGAGGAGCCCGAGATCGCCGGCATCTACGTCATCGACGACGAAGGCGTGCCGCGCCGGTTAGGCTTTTGTCTCGCGAACGAGTTCTCCGATCACGTGACCGAGCGCGGCAACTACCTGTGGCTCGCGCATTCGAAACTGCGGCCGGCGGCGCTCGGCGCGGAGATCGTGGGCGTTTTGCCGGCGGACGTGCGCGGCACGAGCCGGATACGGCGCGCGGGGCAAGTGCTCTGGGAAAAGCCGTTCCTGACCGGTGAGGGCAACATGTCGCACTCGCTCGCGAACCTCGAACACCATCACTTCAAATATGCGCAGTTCCGCCGCCCCGGCGACGTGCACGTGCATTTCTTCGGCACGGCGACACTGTCATTCGCCGACGGCGTGACGACGCAGGCCGGCGACGTATTCGAGATTACGGCAGAGCCCTTCGTCCTGCCGCTCCGAAACGCGCTCGGCGCCGTGGCGGCGCCGGCCGCTGCCGTCAGGCCGCTGTAGGCCGGTCATGCCGATCCGCATCGCGCTCCTCGGCATCGGCAAGATCGCGCGCGACCAGCATGTTCCCGCGCTCGCCGCCAACCGGGCTTTCGAACTCGTTGCCGGCGTAAGCCGCCGGCAAGAACTCGACGGGCTGCCGAACTTCACGACCCTTCGGGACATGCTCGCGGCCGTACCTGCGGTCGATGCGGTAGCGATCTGCACTCCGCCGCAGGTGCGCTTCGAAATCGCCTGCGAGGCGCTGGAAAGCGGCCTGCACGTGCTTCTCGAGAAGCCGCCGGGGGCGACGCTCAATGAGGTCGAGGCGCTGCACGAAGCCGCGACGCTCGCGCGGGTGACATTGTTCGCCTCGTGGCATTCGCGGTTTGCGGCGGGCGTCGAGCCCGCGCGCCGCCTGCTTGCGCGGCGCACGGTGCGGTCCGTGCGCATCGACTGGCGGGAAGACGTGCGAGTCTGGCATCCCGGGCAGGAATGGATCTGGCGCGCCGGCGGGCTCGGCGTCTTCGACCCGGGCATCAACGCGCTGTCGATCGTGACGCAGATCCTGCCCGAGCGCCTGCGTGTCACCGCGGCGACCCTGTCGTTCCCGTCCAACTGCGAAACGCCGATCGCCGCGGAAGTCTCCCTCGCCGGGAACCGCGGCGCGGCGGTATCGATGTCGCTCGACTTCCTGCATCCAGGCCCGCCGGCCTGGGACATCCACGTCGAGTACGACGGCGGCAATCTCACGCTGTCGAAGGGTGGCGCCGTCCTCACCGTGGCGGGCGAAGCGCCGCTCGAGGCGCCCGACGCCGAATACGCGAACCTGTACCGGCGTTTCGCAACGCTCATAGGGCGGCGGGCGAGCGACGCCGACGCCGAACCCCTGCGGCTCGTGGCCGATGCATTCCTGTGCGGCCGGCGCCTCGAGGCGGAGCCGTTCGTCGAATGACGCCGCGGGCCCGATAGTGCGGCGGCGCCTGCGGGGGACAGGCATCGGCGCAGGCATCGCCGCAATGCTCGCGCTCGTCGTCCTCGCCGCGTGCACGTCGGGCGACCGGCAGTCGGACCCCGCGCCCGGGGTGAGCCTTTTCGCACTCACCGACGTGCGGCTGCTGGACGGCAGCCCGTTCAAGGCGGCCGAGGCGACCAACCTGCGTTACGTACTGGCGTTCGAGCCGGACCGACTGCTGGCCCCGTACCTCCGCGAGGCCGGGCTCGAGCCGAAGAATGAGAGCTATGGCAACTGGGAGAACACGGGACTCGACGGCCATATCGGCGGACACTACCTGAGCGCGCTCTCGCTCGCGTACGCCGCGACGGGCGATGCGGAGGTACTTGCGCGCCTTAACTACATGCTCGACGAACTCGAGCGCGCGCAAGGTGCGAACGGCGATGGCTATCTCGGCGGTATTCCAGGCGGCAGGGACGCGTGGCGCGCGATCGCGCGCGGCGACATAGACGCGGAACCGTTTTCCTTGAACGGCAAGTGGGTGCCCTGGTACAACCTCGACAAGACCTTCGCCGGGCTGCGCGATGCGTGGACGTACACCGGCAGCGAGCAGGCAAAGCGGATGCTGGTCGCGTTGACGGACTGGGCCGAGGATCTCGTCGCCGGCCTCAGCGACGAACAGGTCGAGGCCATGCTGCAGGCGGAGCACGGCGGGCTGAATGCCGTGTTCGCCGACGTGGCGGAGATCACGGGCGACCCGCGCTACCTCGACCTCGCGCGGAGGTTCTCGCACCGGCAGCTTCTCGATCCTCTGCTTGCAGGCGAGGACCGTCTCGACGGGCTGCACGCCAATACGCAGATCCCGAAAGTGGTGGGGTACCAGCGCGTTGCCTGGCTGATTGGCGACGCGGGCTGGGCGGGAGCCGCAGAGCGTTTCTGGCGGAACGTCGTCCACGAGCGCACGGTCGCGATCGGCGGGAACAGCGTGCG
>DASUOE010000232.1:0-3145 GCA_036276805.1 Woeseiaceae bacterium
CTGGCACCTCCCGGTAGTCTGACTGCACGGTTTCTATCGTCATCGGACTGGTTTCGTCGCCCGCAACCATGGTGCCATCGACACGTGTACGCAGTGGAACGTACTCGCTCGCGTCCAGCCACATGCTCATCGACTCGATGGTGTATTCGCGCCCGTCGGACTCCTGCACCATCCCCAAGCCCTCGGCGCGAAGGTGAAAGCTGTCGCGGCCGTCGACTGTTTCAGTGCCGACGAGATTCGCCCGCCGCATGAACTCCGCCATGTGATCGGCGGACTCGGCAGCCTGCTCCGGCGCCCGCGCGGCGTCCGTCGCCTGCTGTCGCTGGGCATCTGCCGCGGCTCGCACGAATGCGGCATTGCCGCCCATCATCACGCGCGGGTCAAACGTCGCATTCGGCTCGGAGCCAGACGCCGCCAGCAGTCCTCGCGGCAGGCCGGCAGCTTCGAGGCCGTCCTCGATTTCGGATGCCATCCCGGCCCCAACCATCTCGCTGCCGGCAGCGTAAGCTTCCAGCGCCTCCGGCGTCATCTGCATGGGACCGCAGTCCTGTGCGCCCGCCTGCCCGCCGGCTACCGGAAGGAACAGCGTCTGCGTGCTGCCGTCACTCATCTGCACCTCGGTGCGTTGATAAGTGGTATCGGTGCTCTGGCCCATGACCCGCTGTGTCACGATATAGCGGTCTACGCCTGTCCATCGTTCGACCTGCTTTGCCTGTGCCGTTTCGAGGATCGACTGTGCGTCCTCGGCATGCGCGAGATGGGCGACGCCCAGCGCGGCAGCTGCAATTCCTGTGGTGTATGCACGGTTCATCGATTCGCTCCTCCGGTTAGACCCTGGCTGGTTGACGACCAGCGGGACCTCGGCTATGACCTCCCGGTCGTTGTCGAGGACGCACCGCAGAACGTACTCACCGGGCTCGTCAGGCGCCTGCAACTCGACGACGTCCTGCCCAATGTGATCCCCGACTCCCACATTTGGCGCAGCTTGGTCCGCTTCGGGCCGCCGAGGATTCGCGGCCCGGGAAACGCCAGCTGTTCCTGGTCTATTCAGTTCTTGGCTTTATTCAGCAAGGGTAGACGAAGTGCGCCGTTTCGTCATGCGCCGGGCACGCACGATCAGGCCGTGGAGCGGCGCTCACGCCGGCATGTGACGTGGCGGAGGTGGCATCGGATGGGTCGCGGTATCCGGCCGTGAAGAAAATGCCACGGCATCCAGCCGCCTGCAATTCGCGGCGTTACCGCCGCTCCTACAATCGCAACGACGGGCCTCGTGCTGTAGGAGCGGCCGTCAGGCCGCGAATGGTTTGCGCTCTTTGGCCGTGGCGACAACGTCGCGGCGTCAGGCCGCGTGCAATTCGCGGCGGTCACGCCGCTACGGCCGCTCCTACTTGCCTTTGAGCTTTTGGGCGGCGCGGTAGCGGGCTTCGGCCTCGGTGAGTTCGGCCTGGGCGCGCTTCAGGTCGGTTTCGCTCGACACGCCGCGGAGGGCCTCCTCCGCCTGGTGCTTGGCCGCGAGCGCCGCGGCCTCGTCGAGCTGGTCGCCGCGCAGCGCGGTGTCCGCGAGGATCGTGACGAGATGCGGCTGCACTTCGAGCATTCCGCCCGTGATGTAGAAGCCGATCTCCTTGCCGTCGGTGTTCTCGATGCGGACTTCCCCGGGGCTGAGAGCCGTCAGCATCGGCGCATGGCGCGGCGCGATGCCGACCTCGCCCATCTTCGCGGGCGCATAGACCATCCGGGCCTCGCCCGTGTGGATCTCGCCTTCGGCGGATACGATGTCGATCTTGATGGTAGCCATGCGCGTTACCGCCGCTCCTACGTGTACTTCTTCGCGTTTTCGACCACTTCCTCGATCGGGCCAACCATGTAGAAGGCCTGCTCGGGGATGTGGTCGTAGTCGCCGTTCACGATGCCGTTGAAACCGCGGATCGTCTCGGCGAGCGACACGTACTTGCCCGGCGAATTCGTGAACACTTCCGCGACGAAGAACGGCTGCGACAGGAAGCGCTGAATCTTGCGCGCGCGCCCGACCGGCAGCTTGTCGTCTTCCGAGAGTTCGTCCATGCCGAGGATCGCGATGATGTCCTGCAGCTCCTTGTAGCGCTGCAGTACTGCCTGCACGCCGCGTGCGCAGTCGTAGTGCTCCTGGCCGATGACGTTCGGGTCGAGGATGCGCGAGGTCGAGTCGAGCGGGTCCACCGCGGGATAGATGCCGAGCTCGGCGATCTGGCGCGACAGGACGAGCGTCGCGTCCAGGTGCGCGAAGGTCGTCGCCGGCGACGGGTCCGTCAGGTCGTCCGCGGGCACGTACACGGCCTGGAAGGACGTGATCGAGCCGGTCTTCGTCGACGCGATGCGTTCCTGCAGCACGCCCATCTCCTCGGCGAGCGTCGGCTGGTAACCCACGGCCGAAGGCATGCGGCCGAGCAGTGCGGACACCTCGGTGCCGGCGAGCGTGTAGCGGTAGATGTTGTCGATGAACATGAGTACGTCGCGGCCTTCGTCGCGGAACGCCTCGGCCATCGTCAGGCCCGTGAGCGCCACGCGCAGGCGGTTGCCCGGCGGCTCGTTCATCTGGCCGTACACGAGCGACACCTTCTCGAGTACGCCCGACTCCTTCATCTCGTGGTAGAAGTCGTTGCCCTCTCGGGTGCGCTCGCCGACGCCCGCGAACACCGAGTAGCCCGAGTGCTCGTGCGCGATGTTGCGGATGAGCTCCATCAGCGTCACGGTCTTGCCGACGCCGGCGCCGCCGAACAGGCCCACCTTGCCGCCCTTCGCGATCGGCATGATCAGGTCGATGACCTTGATGCCGGTCTCGAGAACCTCGGTCGTCGGAGCCTGGTCCTCGTAGGACGGCGGCTTGCGGTGAATCGGCAGGGTCGTCTCGGCGCCGATCGGGCCCGCGTTGTCGATGGGCTTGCCAAGCACGTCCATTATGCGGCCGAGCGTCTTCTCGCCGACCGGCACGTTGATCGGCTCGCCCGTATCGGTGACGGACATCCCACGCTTCAGGCCTTCCGAGGAGCCCATCGCGATCGTGCGCACGACCCCGTCGCCGAGCTGCTGCTGTACCTCCAGCGTGATGTCCGCTTCGTCGATGACGAGTGCGTCGTAGATTTTCGGAATCTGGCCTGCCGGGAAC
>DASUOE010000233.1:0-17334 GCA_036276805.1 Woeseiaceae bacterium
CGGTTCATGCTGTCATCATAGCAGGCCATGTTCATCCGGTTCATTACCACAGGCGGCACGATCGACAAGATCTACTTCGACGAGTTGAGCCGCTTTGCCGTCGGCGAGTCCCAGCTCGGGCACATACTCACGGAAGCGCTCGTCGATTTCGACTACGACGTCGTGCCGCTGCTCGCGAAGGACAGCCTGGAGATGACGGTCGCAGACCGGCAACTCCTGCGCGACACCATCGCTGCCGACCCGCGAAGCCGATTCGTCGTCACGCACGGGACCGACACGATGACCGAGACCGCCGATGCCCTGCGCGGCATCCCCGGCAAGACGATAGTGCTGACTGGCGCCCTGTCGCCCGCGCGCTTCCGTACGACCGATGCCGTCTTCAACGTCGGCATGGCTGTGGCGACGGTGCAGGCGGCGCCGCCCGGGGTGTACATCGCCATGAGCGGCCGGGTGTTCGCCGCCGGCGCAGTCCGGAAGAACCGGGAGGAAAACCGCTTCGAAGCCCTGTAGGAACGGCGCTCGCGCCGCGAATGCGTTCAAAGGTCCGCGGAATCAGAGGCCGTACGACGGGCGACGGGCGCAGCTTCGATCAATCTCCGTGAAAACGCGCCTGCTGGAATCCGCCTACAACTCGCGGCGCAAGCGCCGCTCCTACAGGTCGAACCTGATGCCTTGCGCGAGCGGCAGGGCCGTGCCCCAGTTGATGGTGTTGGTCTGCCTGCGCATGTACGCCTTCCACGAATCCGACCCGGATTCGCGGCCGCCGCCGGTTTCCTTCTCGCCACCGAAAGCGCCGCCGATTTCCGCGCCGGACGTGCCGATGTTCACGTTTGCAATGCCGCAGTCGGAGCCGGCCGCGGAGAGAAACCGTTCCGCGTGCTGCAGGCTGTCCGTGAAAATGGCCGACGACAGTCCCTGCACGACGCCGTTCTGCATCGCGATCGCCTCGTCGAGCGTGTCGAAAGGAATGAGGTAAAGAATCGGCCCGAACGTCTCGCTCTGCACGATCTCCCAGTCGTTCCCGGCTACGGCGATGGCCGGCGTGATGTAGTTCCCCGGCCGGTCGAGCCGTTTGCCGCCGCACAGCACCTCGCCGCCGGCCGCGCGCACGGCAGCCAGCGCAGCCTCGACGCGCTCCACCGACACGGCTTCGATCAACGGGCCCATGAGGGTATTGTCGTCCAGCGGGTCGCCGATGCGCACCTGGCCGTAGGCACGGACCAGCGCCTGCTTCAGTTCGTCGAAACAGGACCGGTGGACGAACACGCGCCGCGTGGAGGTACAGCGCTGCCCCGCCGTCCCGACTGCGCCGAATACGATGGCCGGCACGGCGAGTTCGAGATTCGCGTGCTCGTCGACGATGATGGCATTGTTGCCGCCGAGTTCGAGCAGGCTCCTGCCCATGCGCGCGGCCACCCGCACGCCGACCTGTTTGCCGACGGCGCAGGAGCCGGTAAACGACAGCAAATCCACGCGCGGGTCGTCGACGAAGCGCTCGGCGAGCGCGTTGCCGGCGTCGTTGATCAGGAAGAACGCCGGGGGCAGGTCCTCGTCCGCCAGCGCCTCGTTGATGATCTTCTGGACCGCAACGGCGCACAGCGGCGCTTTGGGCGACGGCTTCCAGACGCTCACGTTGCCGCAGATGGCGGCGATGAACGCGTTCCAGGAATACACGGCGACCGGGAAGTTGAACGCCGAGATGATTCCGACGACGCCGAGCGGGTGCCATTGCTCGTACATGCGATGCGCGGGCCGCTCGGAATGCATGGTATTGCCGTACAGCATGCGCGACTGGCCGACCGCGAAATCCGCTATGTCGATCATCTCCTGGACTTCGCCGACACCCTCGGCGCGGATCTTGCCCATTTCCAGCGTGACCAGGCTGCCGAGCGCGTCGCGATGCCGCCGGAGAGCGTCGCCGATGAGACGCACGGCATTGCCGCGCACCGGGGCCGGAATGCTGCGCCAGCCGAGGAAGGCCTCGCGGGCGGCCGTCATCACCCGGTCGTACTCGTCGGCCGTCGTCGCCCGCACCGCGCCGATCTTCCTGCCGGTGGCGGGGTTCACGGACTCGATGAGCGGCGCGTCGGCCGTTGCAAGTGCGTCGGCGCCGAGCCACGTGCCGGCATTGACCGCCTCGAGGCCGAGGCTCGCGAGTATCTCCTTCATGGCTTCGCCTCCGCCTTGGGCTTCGCCTCTGCCTTCGCCTCCGTCTTGCGCCGCGTCCGGCCGAGCCGCTGGTGGCCGGTCTTGCCGCGGGCGACCAGGTTCGCGGATTCCAGGTTGTTGCCGCCGTGAGCGTAGTAGCGGCCGAAGCGATTGCTCAAAATGTCCTCGAGCAGGAACTGTTCCTGCGCCACGAAGCCCTTGAAGCGGCCGGGTGCGGACAGCACGAGGTCGAGCACGCTGCAGATGCCTGCGGCGGTAGTGACCTGGATAGCCGACCACAGCCGGCCGGCGACGACCTGCGGATAGACCTTGTTGACGTAGTTTTCCTCCCGGAACTCGCCGTCCTGCACGCCGGTGACCGCCGCATAGATGATCACTACGTCCTGCAGCGTCTGCGGCACCGCGTTTTCGAGGATGCGCTTCAGCGTGTCGCGGTCGTGGTTGAGCCTGAGCCCGTTCATCAGGAGGCGCATCTGCTCGCAGTGGCCGGGATAGCGGATCGTCTTGTAGTTCATCGAGCTGACCTGCTTGCCGTAGGTCTCGCCCAGCGAACCGAGGCCGCCCGACGTGTTGAAGGCTTCGTACAGCGTGCCGTCGATCTCGATCTCCTCGAGCCCCTCGAGCGGCAGCACGTCCGTCTCGCGGCCGTTGACGATCGCCTTGCACAGGTTGCCGTATTCGTTGATGACGCCGTCGGTCGACCACGTCAGAGAATACTTGAGTACGTTGTTCGGGTTCTGCGGCAGCGCGCCGACGCGCAGCTTCACCGTGCGCAGGCTGTCGAAGTGCTTGATGAGCTCGTTCGCGGCGATGCTGATGAAGCCAGGGGCGAGGCCGCACTGCGGCGCGAAGACCCGATCCGCGCCGCTCGCGATCCCGCGCACCCGCTCGGTGACGGCCACGTCCTCGGTCAGGTCGAAATAATGCAGGTTTTCCGCCCGCGCGACTTCGGCGACCGCGACGTTGCAGAAGTAGGGGAGGCCGGAAACCACTGCGACGGGCCGGTGCTCCTGCACGTGGCGGCGGAGTTGCCCGGCGTCGGCGGCATCGAACGTGAAGGCGGCAATGTTCGGCAGCCCGTGCGCCGTCGCGACCTCCTGTGCGGCGCCGTCGCGTGCGTCGGCGAGTTGCACACGGTAATCGCGGCTTTCGGCGAGCAGCCCTGAGATCAGGGCGCCGATCTTGCCGGCGCCGAGGACCAGTATTTCCTGCATAGAATTCCCTTGTACGAGCGTATTCGCGTGGCCGGGACCGGCCCGGCGGCGGCCGCCGGCCGCCGGCGAAAGGCGGGCATTGTGCCAAAAAACAAGGCAATAAAGGAGCCGTGCCGGCCGGCAGGCGCCGCGGTGCGGAAGGAGCCGCTCGACCCGACGGGCAAGCTCTTGATTGCGCGAGAAACTTTTGCCCCGGTGCAATGCAGCTGGCATAGTCCCGCCTTTACGGGGCACGCGAGGCCCTTTTTTTGTCGATGAGAGACAGCAAGGTGACGCGCAGGATTTCCGCGACCGACTGGCACCCCGCGAGCTGGCAGAGCCGGCCCGCCTCGCAACAGCCGACCTACCCGGACAAGGCTGCGCTTGAACGCGCGGTCGCCTCGCTGTCGCGCCTGCCGCCGCTCGTCACGTCCTGGGAAGTGGATGCGCTCAAGGCGCACATCGCGAAAGCGCAGCGCGGCCAGGCCTTCGTCCTGCAGGGCGGCGACTGTGCCGAGACCTTCGACGAGTGCACGTCGGAGAACATCGTCGCGAAGCTCAAGATCCTGCTGCAAATGAGCCTCGTGATGCTGTACGGCCTCAAGAAGCCGGTGGTGCGGGTCGGCCGCATGGCGGGGCAGTACGCCAAGCCGCGCTCGGCGGATACCGAGACGCGCGACGGCAAAACCTTGCCGAGCTTCCGCGGCGACCTTGTAAATCGCAGCGCCTTCACGGACGACGACCGCGTGCCGGACCCGGAGCTGATCCTCCGCGGCTACGAGCGGGCGGCCCTGACGCTGAACTTCGTCCGCTCCCTGGTCGACGGCGGTTTCGCGGACCTGCATCACCCTGAGTACTGGGACCTCGACTGGGTCGGGCATTCGCCGCTCGCGGAGGAGTACCGTGCAATCGTCAGCTCGATTTCGGGGTCGCTGGATTTCATGGAAACGGTACTCGGCCGCGAACTGCACCATGCGCAGCGCGCCGATATCTACGCCGCGCACGAAGGCCTGCACCTGCTCTACGAACAGGCGCAGACGCGCTACCTCGACCGCCGCGCGCGCTGGTACAACCTGACGACGCATTTCCCGTGGATCGGCATGCGCACCGCACAGATGGACGGCGCGCATGTCGAGTATTTCCGCGGCCTCGCGAACCCGATGGGTATCAAGATCGGCCCGGGCATGTCGCGCGAGTGGCTCCAGGAGCTCATCCGCGTGCTGAACCCGAATAACGAGGCCGGCAGGATTACGCTCATTCACCGGTTCGGCGCGAAGGTCATCGACCAGCACCTGCCGGAAATGATCGAAGCCGTACGCGAAACCGGCTCTCCGGTGCTGTGGGTGTGCGACCCGATGCACGGCAACACCGAGAGCACCGCGGACGGCGTGAAAACGCGCCGCTTCGACAACGTCGTCGCCGAGCTCGAGACCGCGTTTCGCGTGCACGCGGCACACGGCAGCTACCTCGGCGGCGTGCATCTCGAACTGACCGGGGAGAATGTCACCGAGTGCACCGGCGGCGCCCGCGGCCTGACCGATGGCGACCTGGCACGTGCCTACAAGTCGACCGTCGACCCGCGGCTCAACTACGAGCAGGCGATGGAAGTGGCGATGCGCATCGCGGGGATCCGGCGCGATTGAAGCCGGTTGCAGGGACGGCGGTGACCCCGCGACTGCGACGAAGGTTTTCGGCATTGCCGACCGTGATGAAGGTTCCGGCACCGCCGCGACCGTGACGAAGGTTCCGGCACCGCCGCAGTCGCGGCCTCACCGCCGCTTCAACAGGGACCAGGCCTCATCGTTGGACATCTCGCGGGATGCGCCCGGCGGCAGGCCGTCGAGCGCGAAGGGCCCGACGGCGATGCGGATGAGCCTGAGCGTCGGCAGGCCGATCGCGGCCGTCATCCGCCGCACCTGGCGGTTGCGACCTTCGGCGAGCCGGATCTCGAGCCAGGCGTCGGGGACGCTGGCACGATAGCGGATCGGCGGGTCGCGAGGCCAAAGCCACGCCGGCTCGGCCGCGACGCGGGCGACGAGAGCCCGCGCCGGTCCGTCCTTCAGCTTCACGCCGGCTTCGAGCCGGATCAGTTGGCGAACCTCCGGCGTACCTTCTACCTGCGCGAGGTAGACCTTCACGACCTTGGACCGTGGCTGGCTGAGGCGCGCCTGCAGTCGACCGTCATCGGTCAGCAACAGGAGCCCCTCGCTGTCGTAATCGAGGCGTCCGGCGGGAAACACGCCGGGCCGGTGCACGAAATCGGCGAGCGTGCGGCGCGCGTCCGTGTCGGTGAACTTCGACAGCACCCGGAACGGCTTGTTGACCAGGACGAGCGGCATCGCGCCATTGTAGTGATTCACAGCCGGGAACGTGCCGCTCGCGCATTTTGTCGCTGGCGGCGGGACCGGTACAATGCACGCCCCGCGGCCGCCGCCACGGCCGCATTCCGCTTGAGCCTGCCGAGACCCTGATGCGTTACGACCATATCGAAGTGCCCGCCGGCGGCGAGGCGATCACGACGAACACTGATCACTCGCTCAACGTGCCCGACCTGCCGATCATTCCCTACATCGTGGGGGACGGCATCGGCATCGACGTGACGCCGGTCATGCTTGACGTGGTGAATGCCGCCGTGGAAAAGGCGTACGGCAAGCGCCGCCGCATCCTCTGGATGCAGGTGTATGCCGGCCAGGCGGCCAGCGAAGTCTACGGCAGCGACACGTTCCTGCCGGACGAGACGCTCGATGCGTTCCGTCGTTACGTCGTGTCGATCAAGGGCCCCCTCGCGACGCCGACGGGCGGCGGGATCCGTTCGCTCAACGTCGCCATCCGGCAGACGCTCGATCTGTACGCCTGCGTCCGGCCGATCCGCTACTTTCCCGGCGTGCAGACGCCGATGCGGGAGTCCGGGCTCGTCAACATGACCGTGTTCCGGGAGAACACGGAGGACATCTACGCCGGCATCGAGTACCCGACCGGATCCCCGGAAGTGAAGAAGCTCATCCATTTCCTGCAGACCGAACTCGGCGTGAAGAACATCCGGTTCCCGGAAAGCTCAGGAATAGGCATCAAGCCCGTGTCGCGCGAAGGTTCGGAGCG
Source organism: Woeseiaceae bacterium (assembly GCA_036276805.1). Lineage (GTDB taxonomy): Bacteria > Pseudomonadota > Gammaproteobacteria > Steroidobacterales > Woeseiaceae > UBA1847. The sequence goes on from DASUOE010000233.1 coordinate 6,462, forward strand.
CCTCATTCGCAAGGCACTCCAGCATTGCATCGACCGCGACATGCGCTCGGTGACGCTCGTGCACAAGGGCAACATCATGAAGTTCACGGAGGGCGCGTTCCGGAACTGGGGCTACGCACTCGCCAGGGCGGAATTCGGCGCCGTCGAGAAGGACGGCGGGCCCTGGCTAGCGTTCGCGAACCCGAAGACGGGCAACGAGATCGTCGTCAAGGACGTGATCGCGGACAACTTCCTGCAGCAGATCCTGCTCAGGCCGGAAGAGTACGACGTCATCGCGACACTGAACCTGAACGGGGATTACATTTCCGACGCGCTCGCGGCCCAGGTCGGCGGCATCGGCATTGCGCCGGGAGCGAATATCGGCGACGCGATCGCGGTCTTCGAGGCGACGCACGGGACCGCCCCGGGCTTCGCCGGCAAGGACCGCGTCAACCCCGGTTCCCTCATCCTGTCCGCCGCCATGATGCTGCGTTACCTCGGCTGGGGCGATGCGGCCGACCTCGTCCTCAAAGGTGTCGCGAACACGATCGCGAACGGCGAGTTGACGTTCGACCTCGCCCGGCTGCGCGAGGCCATTCACCAGCCGCTGCGCAAGGACCGGCCGCACGGACGGGAGGACGTGGAGCACGAACTGGCGAACCTCGTGCCGGGTGCGCGCCTGGTCGGCACGCGCGGATTCGGCGAGGCGGTCATCCGGCACATGGAGGACTGACGCAATCGTCGCACGGCATTCGACATACACATCGGAAAGGACCGTCGGGAAGGGCTGTCGCGTTGCTTGAACATGCGGTTTTCGATCGCGACTGCCGGGCCTGCAAGCGCCTGGCCGCATTCCTGGACGCGGTGCGCGAGCGCCACCCGGACTATTACTGCCGGCCCGTACCGCCGTTCGGCGACCCGCGTGCCCGCCTCGTCATCGTCGGGCTCGCGCCGGGCATGCACGGTGCGAACCGCACCGGGCGCCCGTTTACCGGCGACTACGCCGGGATCCTGCTGTACCGCACGCTGCACCGTTTCGGCTTCGCATCCGCGCCGGAATCCGGGGCGGCGGATGACGACCTGCGCCTGATCGACTGCCGGATCACCAATGCCGTGAAGTGCCTGCCGCCGGACAACAAGCCCGTCGGCGCCGAAGTAAGCCTCTGCAACACTTACCTCGCCAACGAGTTGCGGACCGTGCCGCCGAACGGCATCGTACTGGCCCTCGGCGGCATCGCGCACCGCGCCGTACTGAAGGCCGCCGGCTGCCGCCAGGCCGCGTTTCCTTTCGCGCACGGGGCGCTCCACGACCTGGGCGACTTCCGGCTGCTCGACTCGTATCATTGCAGCCGCTACAACACCAATACCGGGCGCCTGACCGAGGCGATGTTCACCGACGTATTCGCCGCCGCCCGGCGCCTGCTGGACCAGTGAGCGATACGCCGACATTCGACGCCAGGGCCTTCCTTCGCGAGCTGACCCACCGGCCCGGCGTGTACCGCATGCTGGATGCGAAGCACGACGTGATCTACGTCGGCAAGGCGAGTGACCTCAGGAAACGCGTCGCGAGCTATTTCACGCGCGCCCGGCAGGAACCGAAGACGGCCGCCATGGTTGCGCAGGTCGCCGGCGTGGAGGTCACCGTCACCCATACCGAGGCCGAGGCACTGCTGCTCGAATACTCGCTCATCAAGCGGCACCGGCCGCGCTTCAACGTCACCCTGCGGGACGACAAGAGCTACCCCTACATCTATGCGGAGACGGACCACCGCTTCCCGCGGCTGCGGTTCCACCGGGGCGCACGCACGGGTCCGGGCCGCTACTTCGGTCCGTATCCGAGCGCCGCAGCCGTCCGGCAGACGCTGAACGAGCTGCAGAAGCTGTTCATGATCCGGCCGTGCCGGGAGAGCTTCTTCCGCAACCGGTCGCGCCCATGCCTGCAGTACCAGATAAAGCGCTGCACCGCGCCCTGTGTCGACTACATCACCGAGGAGCAATACGGCCGGGATTTCGCCGCGGCGATGCAGTTTCTCGAGGGCCGCAGCCAGGCGGTGATCGATACGTTCGTCGCACGCATGGAAGACGCGTCGGCGGCACGGCAATACGAACTCGCGGCCCGATACCGGGACCAGATCGCCAAGCTGAAGGAAGTGGCGGCGCGGCAGCTCGTTGCGCGTGACCGCGGCAAGGACCTCGACGTCCTCGGCTTCGCGACGAACGGCGTCATCACCTGCATTACCGTGCTGTTCATCCGCAACGGCACCGTCATCGGCAGCCGCGACCATTTTCCGCGCACCGCCGGCGACCAGGACAAGGCGGCGATGCTGAACGGCTTCGTCTCGCAGTACTACCTCGGGCGCGAGGCGCCGCGGGAGATCGTCCTCGACACGCCGATCGAAGACGCGGACGTCCTCGAGCAGACCTTGACGGAGCGCAGCGGTTATCGCGTGGCGATCCGCACGCGCGTGCGGGGCGACCGGCATCGCTGGCTCGCGATGGCGCAGGCGAACGCGGAAAACGGCCTCAACATCCGCATCGCGAGCAACGCGACGCTGAAGCGCCAGTTCCGCACCCTGGGCGAGATCCTGGAACTGGAGGAAACGCCGGCCCGCCTCGAGTGTTTCGACGTGAGCCATACGTCCGGCGAGGCGACCGTTGCCTCCTGTGTCGTCTTCAACGCCGCCGGGCCGTTGAAGAGCGACTACCGGCGCTTCAACCTCACCCCGGCCGCCGCCGGCGACGACTACGCGGCGCTCGGGGAGGCTCTGCGGCGGCGCTACACGCGGGTCCGGCAAGGCGAGGTGCCGACGCCGGACGTGCTGTTCGTCGATGGCGGCAGGGGCCAGCTCGCCGAAGCCCTGACGGTGCTGGCCGAACTGGAACTGAGCTGGATCCGCGTCGTCGCGGTGGCGAAAGGCCCGTCGCGCAAGCCGGGCATGGAGCAGTTGTTCGTGAACGGCCGCAAGACGCCGATCCGCCTGCCGCCCGATTCTCCGGCGCTCCTGCTCGTCCAGCAGATCCGCGACGAAGCGCATCGCTTCGCGATCACCGGCCACCGGCAGCGGCGCGGGAAGGCCCGCCGCGTATCGCCGCTCGAACGCATTCCCGGCCTCGGGCCGAAGAAGCGGCGCGAGCTCCTGAAGCAGTTCGGCGGCCTGCAAGGCGTCATGGGCGCCGGCATCGACGACCTCGCGGGCGTGCGCGGCATCGGGCGACACCTCGCGGAAACCATATACAATGAGCTGCACGTCGATTGACGCCCACCAGAATCCGCCTCCCGGTAGCTCAAATTGAAGCTCAACTTCGCCAACATCCTGACTCTTTTCCGAATCGCCGCGATCCCGATCGTCGTCATCTGCTTCTACAGCCCTATCCCCGATGCGCGCCCGATCGCGGCGGTGATCTTCGCCGTCGCGGCACTCACGGACCTGGTCGACGGGTGGGTGGCGCGCCGTTTCAAGCAGCAGTCGCGCTTCGGCGAGTTCCTCGATCCGGTCGCGGACAAGCTGATGGTCGTCATCGTCCTCGTCATGCTCGTGCAGACCCAGTCGAACCTGTGGGAAGACGTCATCGCCATGATCATCATCGGGCGCGAGATCACGATATCCGCGCTGCGCGAATGGATGGCGACGATCGGCGAGCGCGCCAACGTGCGAGTGCACCTGTCCGGCAAGATCAAGACGACGCTCCAGATGATGGGCATCACCTTCATGGTGTGGGAACTGCCGGTGCTGGACATCGACATCTACCGGGTCGGCTACGGCATGCTGATCGTCGCCGCCGTGATGACGATCTACTCGATGCTGGTGTACCTGAAGGCGGCCTGGCCCTCGATGAGCCGCGAGATCGATCCCGGCTGAGCCGCGTCAGCGGCTGAGTTCCGCGAGCAATGCATCGTCGTCCGGGGTCCATGCTTCGCCCGCGCCGGCGCGAAGCTCGGTCACGAGCTCGAGGGCGCGCGCAGTGTCGCCCCGGGCTCGAGCAAGGCGTGCGGCGAGCCGCAGGTAATCGCGGTCGGCGCCCGCCAGCGGTTCGAGCTCCGCGACCAGCGTCGCCGCATCGTCCGCGTGGCCTGCCGCAAGTTGCAGCTCCGCGAGGCACACCGCTGCCATGATGTGCACTTCGCGGTCGTTGGCGCCGCGTGCGTAGGCGAGGGCGGCGCCGTAGGCTTCCGCCGCTGCAGCGGTTGCACCCCGGGCTTCGGCCACGCGGCCCGTGAGCCACCGCGCCCGTGCCTCTGAGGTCGCATTACCGGCGGCGAGGGCAGCCTGCAGGAGTTCGTGTGCCAGCGCATCGGCCCGTTCGACGTCGCCGCTTGCGAGCGCAGCTTCGGCGATGCCGCGGCGTGCGGCCTGCACGCCGCGCGGATCCGCCGCGGAAGCAAACAGGCCCTCGGCCGCTTCGAATTCGGCCAGCGCCGTCTCCGTGCGGCCGAGGTCCGTCTCGACCGCGGCGAGCTGCATGTGAGCGTCCGCGAGCGCAGCCGGGTCGTCGCCGGCCGTTGCACTGGCGAGAACGTCGAGGGCGTTGTTGCGCGCGCGTGTGAGGTCGCCGCGGGCGCGGTGCACGGCCGTCAGCGCGGACTGCACGCTGAGTTCGCCGGCGGCGTCGCCGAGCTCGCGGTAGATGCTGAGCGCCTGTTCGTGGCGTGCCGCGGCTTCGTCGAGCAAACCCTGGCGGCGCAGGACCCGCCCCAGCCGGTTCAAGGACGGCGCCTCGTAGCGCCGTTGGCCGTACAGCCGGAAGGTTTCGACGGCGCGCTCCGAGTACGTGCGGGCGGCATCGAGGTCGCCGGCTTCGAGCATGAGGCCGGCATAGTTGTTGTAAAAGAAGCCGCTCGGCGGCCTGCCGGCAGCCTCGAGTTCGGCGAGCGCCTGCCGGTAATACTCGCGGGCGGCATCGGTCGCCCCTAGATGCGTCGAGACGAGGCCGAGATTGACCAGCACCGTCGCGCGGTCGGCCGGTTTGCCGCGCTCGCTCGCAACCTCGAGCGCTCGCAGGTAGTCGGCCTCGGCGCGCGCGTAGTCACGCCGCTGGAAATGCATGACGCCGCGGCTGTTCAGCGTGACGACGAGGGCGCGCACGTCGGCGCCGCTGCTGGCTTCCTCGTACAGTGCCGCGAACTGCCGTTCGGCCTCCTGCCACTCGTTCAGGTCGCGTGTGCAGAGGGCGATTTCGTAACGCAGCCAGAACAGCTCCGGCTGCTGGGCACTGGCGAGCCTGAACATCTCGCGTGCCGCCGCGATATCCCCCTGCAATTCGAGGTCGAGCGCCCGGGCGTAGAGCTCGTTCACGAACGGGTCCGACGACACCTTCGCGAACCGTTCGTCGTCTGGCACGCCGGTGCCGTGCATGAGGCCGGCAACGACGGCCGCGAGGTCGGCGGCGATCCCGGCCGGGGTCTCGCCGACGATGATGCGCCGCGTCTGCCGGCCATCGGCGGCGGTCAGTACGGCGACCAGCCGGTAGAGGCCCGGCTGCCGTTCGAGGGCCGTGTGCAGCACGCCTGCGGCGCCCGTGCGGTCCTGCAGGCGTTTGAAGCCGGGGCCGTCGGGCGGCGCGTCGGCGTCGGTATCCTCGAGGGCTTCGAGCACCCGGGCCTCAGGCACCACGTCGAGGCCGCCGTCTTCGAGCATGCGGGCGAGCAGGCTCATCATGCCCATGGGGACCCAGCCGAGTTCGGCCTCGCCCGTGCGATCAGCGACCGGCAGCACGGCAAGCGGTCCCGCGGTCACGGGCTCTTCCGCCTGGCGCAGGAAGAGGGCACCGGCGATGGCGAGCACGACGAGCGCCCCGGCAGCGGTGATGGCCGCTGCCATGCGCCGCGGCCGGCGACCCGTCCGGGCGGCGGCTTCGGCCGGCAATGGCGATACCGGCGATATTGGCAATACCGGCGATGCGGCGCTCGCAGGCGACATTGACAGGCCGGGCAATGTTACGTCCCGCAGCGCGGCGACGAAGCGATAGCCGTGGCGGTGCAGGGTGCGAATGACGGCTTGCCGGTCCGCATCGTCGTCGACGGCGCGGCGGGCCTTCATGACGCAGCGGCTCAAGGCGGTTTCGGTGACGATCTGGCGCGGCCAGAGCGCGCCCAGGAGCTCATCCTTGCTGACCGCGCGTTCCCGATGCTCTGCGAGGTAGACGAGTAATTCGAACGCCTTCGGCTCGGTCTCCACGACGGCGCCGTCCCGCCGGAGTTCGCGCTTCGCCGCGTCCAGGGCGAACGGACCGAATCGGTAAATCACGCCGCTCTCGACCCCGTCAGCAAATCGTCAGGAATACGTCCGGTACCCGTCAGGACCGCCGGCCAGTGTACGCCGAGAATCTGCGGCAGGCCAAACCAGCGGCGGCGGCAAGGCGCGGGCCACACGATGCCGCCCGACCGCCACTCACACTGACGAGGAGCACGACATGAACCTTTTCACCGACGCACAGCATCTCGCGTTCCTTCGCGGGATCGGTATCGCCGCACTGGTGTACTTTTCCGTGAAAGGACTGCTGTGGCTGGCTGCGCCGTTCATGTTCCTTCTTGCGGCTTAGCGGTCGCACCGGGCGCCCGGTCGCGACTTGACAGTGGGCGTTTAGTGACTAGAATTGCCGGTCCTTCACGCGGGAATAGCTCAGTTGGTAGAGCGCAACCTTGCCAAGGTTGAGGTCGCGAGTTCGAGCCTCGTTTCCCGCTCCAATTTCCTTTGAAAATCAAATACTTGGCGGATAAACTTCTCCGCCAGTCTCCACACGTGATCGGCCATTGCCGTCAGTTGGCGAGCTCGATGAACGCCACGGCGTTGTTGTCGTTCATGGGCACGACGAGCTGCCGGCGCACGGGGTCGTAACACATCGACGCGGCATTCGGGATGCCGGCGGCGATGATTTTCGGATCCTTGCCTGGCGTCACGTCCGCGACGCTGCCGTAACGCACGCTGCTCACGTAACGCGTGCCGTCGGGCAGTATGACGAGCCCGTCGTTGCCGGATTCCGGCGCGCTGTCGGTGGCGACGAGCTTGCCGTCCGGGTCGAAGGTCAGCACGGCATTGTCGTCGACGTTGACGACCACCACGTTCCCGTCCGCATCGATCGCGACGCCGTTCGGCGCGGCGAGCGGTGCGCCGTCGACGAACACGGACACGTCGCCCGCCGGCGCGATGCGGTAGACACGTGACTCAGGACGCGTGTTCGACACGTACACGGTGCCGTCGTCGCTCACCGCGATGCCGTTCAGGAACGTGGCGCCCGGCAGGGGCCAGGCCGGGCCGGGTCGCCCGGTCTCGAGATCGAAGGTGCGCACCGTGTCGATGTCGGCCGTATACAGGCGCCCGTCGCGGAGCGCGCTGCCGAGCGGGTGGTTGAGCGTGAGGCCGTCGCGCGTCGCGCCGATCCACTTCGCGGTGTGCACGGTGCCGTCCGGATTGACGAGCGATACGTAGCCGTCGTTCCCGGCCTGCGCCTCGGGCACGCCCGCGCTCATCACGACGAGCAGGTCGCGGTCTGCATCGAAGACGCAACTCTCCGCGAACCGGAAGCTGCCATAGACCTTTACGTTGCCCGTCAGCGGCACGAAGTCGCCGGCTCCGTTGACGGCGCCGAGCGGCCGGCCCGCCGCGAACGGCGCCGGTGCCGGTTCCGTGGCAGCAGCGGCGCCGGCGGCGGCCAGGATGGCGCATGCGAGTGAAACCCTGTTGATCATGTTGCTCCTTTGCCCCGACGGTGCGGGTCGTTCGCGGTGAATGACGCGGGGCACGCGGTGCCCGGGTTGGCGTCAGCGCCCGGCAACCATCGCGCAGAGTTTCTGCACGGTGTTCAGGTTGCGGGCCGTCATCGTGACGCCGGGAAATGCCTTCCCCATCTTCTCGACGAGGCGGGAGCGGCCGATGCCGTCTGGCGCGTGCAGGTAGAACACCGTGCCCACGAGCCGGTATTCCTCGGTCGGGGACCGCAGCGATTCGAGCCACGCGTAGTCGATCTCGGGACGCCGGTCGCAGAAAAAAAAGTGCAGTAGCTTGCCTTCCGCCGGCGCGAAGGGCGCATTGTCGAGCGCGTCGCGAAGCTCGCTCGGCGCGAGGCAGAAAACGGCCGGCCGGAAGCCGAAGTGCTTCTCGACGAGCGCGGCCACGTCCTCCGCGGGATTGGTCTCGCCGGCGTCGAAGACGATGTTGCCGCTCTGGATATACGTCGCCACCTGTGCAAAACCCGAGGCTTCCAGGTGCCGGGCAAGGTCCTTCATCGCCACCCGGTGCCCGCCGACGTTCACGCCGCGCAGGAGCGCGACCCAGGTCGTCGAACGAATAGCGGCCGCACGGCGGCCCTGCGGCGTGGACACGGTGCGCCGCGCCTCAGGGCTTGCGGAACAGCAGCGTGAAGCGATCCGTATTGCCCGTTACCGTCCTGCGCCCGACTTCGTAGATCAGCTCGTCGTCCGGAGTGTAGTGCAGGTCCGAGTAGTCGACGAACTCGAAACCGATGTCGAGCAACTCCTTGATGACGAGCACCGGGTCGATCCGCCGGCGATTCTCGTCGTACGACGGCTGCATGTGCCGGCGCGTGTGATCGACGACGCCGTACAGCCCGCCGGAGCGCAACGATTCGAATACGGCCTGGTTGAGCCTGGCCCGCGATGCGGGATCGAAGTTGTGCACGTTGCGGAACGTCAGCACCATGTCGAGGTCCGACAGCCCGAAGTCCACGTCGTCGAGCACGTAGGCGCCGATGGACTCGTCCCGGCGCAGGTTGTCGCCGGCATCGACGACTTCGACGTCCTCGAACCCGTCCTCCTTCAGAACGGTTTCGCTTACGCCGGCGGTGCCGACGGCGACGTAGAGCTGGCCGTTTTCGGCGAGCACCGGCGCGAGGATCCGCGTGTACCAGCCGCCGCCCGGCATCAGTTCGAGAACTCGCATGTCGTCCTCGAGTCCGAAGAACCCGAGCGTCTCGAGCGGCTTGCGATTGTCGTCGCGGTCCCTGTCGGCCTGCGGCCGCGACTCGGCAGCCATCGCGGCCTCGACCTTTGCATCGATCTCGGCTCCTGCAGCCTGCGTCAACAGCGTCCCCACGGCCAGCAACATCGCAATCCCAGCTCTCATTCGCGTCTCCCGTGCTCGTCTGTGATCCAGCGGCGGGGCCGGAATCGCCGCGCCGCCCGCCGTCCGCCCGGTGCGGGGGACGCGATCAATACTGCAGTCACTACGCCCATGGCGCAAGCTGACCAACCCATCGTCGTCAGCGCGACATCGACACGGCATTCCTCGGATGCGCTGGCGTCAGCGGCCGGGATTCACCGGGATGCGTGCGCTGACTATGCGCCGGCTCTCGTCGTCCGCTATGTCCGTCCAGGCGAGGACGAGTTCGCCCTGGCGAAATTCCATCTGCGGCATATTCATCGCGAGCCGGCTGCGTGCCACGGTGGTGGCCGGCCCGAGCGTCATGTCTTCCTTGACGCTTCGCAGGCGGATCGCCTGCTGCTTGCCTTCCTTGTCGGCCCAGCTGACGACGAACGTGGACTGCCCGGCAAACACGAGGTCCACGTAGCCGGCGACGTTGCCGGACGTGATCTCTGTCGGCGCCGGGAAGGTCCTGCCGCCGTCGCGGGAAATGCTCAACTGCACGCGCGGGCGATCGCCGGCAGCCGTGAACCAGGCGACGCCGACGAGGTCGCCCGAAGCTACGATCGCGGGTCCGTTGACCGGGCAGCCGCGGATGACCCAGCCGTCCGCGGCGACCGGAACGCCAGGCGACCACCGGCCGTTGCTATAGCGCGTGATGTAGATGTCGCGCACGTCGTCGGGGCTGCGGTCACGGTAGACGAGCAGCGGTCCGCCGCTGCTCACCGCGACATGGGTCGGGCAGCAGTCGCAGACGAGGTCGTCGATCAGGTGTTCGTCCATGAGGCTGCCGTCGGGAGCGACCACCGCGGAGCGCAGGCTCATGCCGCCGCCCTCGGCCGTATTGCGCCCGTCCAGCCAGACGAGGCCGACGCCCTGCGGCGCACGGTATTTCGCGACGAAGCCGTGCTCGGTGGCGGTGCCGTCGGTGTGCGGCGTCATCGGTTCCGACCAGGTCGCGCCGCCGTCGTGCGATTGGCTCACGCGAACGCTGTAGGCGTAAGGGCCGTCCGCATTGTGACTCAGCCAGTGCGCGACCCAGTGCGAGTTGGCCTTCGCGCCCCGGGTGAGCGACAGGACCCCGGGTAGGTCCGCCCAGTTCACGAACATCTCCGCGTCCGTTGCAACGCTGACTGCCGGGCCCCAGCTTTCCGCGCCGAGTTCGGCGACCTTCAACGTCGCGCCACCGGGCTGCCGTTCGATCCAGCTCAACAGCAGTTGACCACTGCCCGCCGTGAGCTTCGGGCTGGTACTGTCGAGCGCGGCCGGCACAGTGAGAGGCTGCGAGTCTCCGAACGCGGGCGGCGGTGTCTTCTCACACGCAGAGAGCGCGAGGCTCGCCAGCACGAACAGCAGGAGACTTCGGGGCATCGCGGCCGTTTCTCGCAGAATTTCGACGTATGCTCGCTATTTGACACCGCCATCGACGCGGCTGCAAATTGACCGGGGCGGCGAGGTCGGTATACTGCGACGCCTGCCCGCGGGGGCACCCTTCAAGGCTAGGTGGCAGAGTGGTTATGCAGCGGCCTGCAAAGCCGTGGACGCCGGTTCGATTCCGACCCTAGCCTCCATCCGCACCCGGGTGTATTTCCGTCGTGGTCATCGCCCGTCCGCCTCGGAGGCCAGCTTGCTCAGGTAGTCTGCAAACTCGGCATCTTCGCCCTGCAGCAGGCGGGGGATAGACGCCCGAAAATCTTCCCTCGTGCACCATTCCTGCATGAAGTCCTCCCAGGAGCGCCAGCGGCGCGCTTCCTTGCCCGACAGGTCCGATTCGTAAAGCAGCAGGTAGGCGCGCT
>DASUOE010000234.1:0-14717 GCA_036276805.1 Woeseiaceae bacterium
GATGAGAACGTGGCCGATCACCGGCCCGCGAAGCCCGGGTGGCTGGTCCATTGGAGGTACACGCGGGCGTCGCCCTCGTCCTCGCCGGAGGCGAGGTCGTCCAGCTGCTCGTAGCCCAAGCCGAGCTCGAGGCGCCCGAAGCCGAACGCGCGGGCGTGCGCGATATCGATGCTCGCGATCTCCTGCTCGGTCGGCGTGAGCGAGTGGTGGAGGTCCGGCTCCCCTTCGACATTCAGCTTCCCGCCGCGCAGGAGGACACGCCATTCGGTCGCGTCCGGGTCGGTCATCACCCAGCCGATGGAGAGCAGCTCCGAATCGCCGTCGGCACCATGGCCGACCACCCGCCCCTTGTAGCGGTAGCCGGTCTCGTAGATGTTGTGGTTGTAGGCCAGGTTCTCGCAGGTCTCGGCGTCGTAGAACTGGCAGTTCGTGTCCGCGTATTCCGTGAAAAAGCGCGCGGACCAGCGGTTCTCGAGGTAGCCGGACCACTCGAAGCCCGCCTGGCCCATGTACCGGCTCGGGAAGAAGTCCGCCGCGTCCTCGCCGATGAACTGCGCGTAGAACGCGAGCGAGCGCTCCCAGAAGCCCGGGTTCCAGCGCGCGTCGAACCCGGCGAGCTGGTTGCCGGGCTCGTTTTCCTCGTCGATGCCGGCATCGCCGACGTTGTCGCGGCCCAAAAACATGTCCCAGTAGGTGTCGAAGCCGCAGGGGCGGCCCTCGCCGCAGAGCTGGGCGCTGCGGGAGGCACCGAGCTCCAGGGACTGAAACGGTCGCATCGAGAAGCGCATGCCGAAGAAGTGCGCATCGGGCACGGCGCGCTCGGACTCGAAGCGGCCGAAGATCGCGCTCAGGTCCCAGGGGCCGATCCAGGACAGCCACTTGGTCTCGAAGGCGTCCGTAAAAACCCGGTCGATCACGAGCGCGGGGATCGGCCGGGCGTTGTTCGTGAGGATGAGGTTGCCGTCCCAGCCCGGGCCCCACCAGCGCTGCTGCGTGCTCGCACCAATGGACCAGTTGCCGAGGCTGACGGCCAGGAGCGTGTCGTCGAAGCGCACCTCGTCGTCGTCCTGTACGACGTCGACCCAGGGGTTGCCGTTATCGGGGGTATCGACGTACTGCACGTTCACGTCGGCGGCGAAGCGGCCCTGCTGCCAGTCGAGGCCCGCGCGGGCGTCGACGTCGCCCCGCGGCGTGTCCTCGAAGCCGCGGATGCGGGCCGGGTTGTCGGCGCCGGCGAGCTCGGCCGAGAATTCGGGCCGGCCCTGACCGGCCGCCTGCTCCGCCCGCGCCTGCACGCGGAGCACCACCTCGGCCAGGTGCGAGGGCAGGTTCGTGGGGTCGGCGGCGTTCACGTCCCGGGCGATCGGCGCCCAGGCGAGCGGCCAGGTGGACACCGGGCCGGTGACGATGCCGTGGTCGGCCAGGTACTGGATGTCGCTCCTGAGGCCCATGTCGCCGGCCGGGAGCATGGGGCCGGCCCCCGCCGCGGCAGCGCCGAGGCCGGCGGCCAGGCCCGCGAGCAGCTTGGCCGCAAGTGCCGGCGTCATGCGGGCCGGGGCGCCGGGGCGCGCTCTGTCGGGGCGGGTTGGGGTCATGCAGACGATACGGCTGAAACTGGCGGGTGGCGTCGGTTCGAAGCAGCAGCGGATGGTAGCAGCATTTGCCGGGCCTGTGCCCCGAGGGGGCGGGTAGGACGGCCGCAGGAGCGTCCGTAAGGCCGCGAATGGGTCGCGGCATCCGGCCGAGGCGATATCGTCGTGGCATCCGGCCGCTTTCTGGTCGCGGCGTTACCGCCGCTCCTACGGAAAACGTATTTGAATTGACGTTTTTGGCAATTCAAATACATAATTACGCATGCTTACGGACCTCCACCTTCGCGAAGCATTCCACTTCTGCTTCCTCCAGCGGCTCCTGGCGGATTCGGACCCGGGCATCTTCGTGCTCAAAGGCGGAGTCAACCTCCGCTTCTTCTTCCAAAGCCCTCGCTATTCCGAAGACATGGACCTCGATGTGCTGGCGGGCAGTGTCGCCACCCTCAAAAAGAACGGCTACAAAATTCTCGAAGACGCGGCGTTCCAGCGCAGCCTCCAGGTGTTCGGCATCGACCGTATCGAGATTAACGATCCGTCACGAGCGAAGCACACCGAGACTACGCAGCGGTTTCGCTGCGCCCTTGTGCGCGATTCCGGGCAGCGGTTACCGACGAAAGTCGAGTTTTCCCGGCGTAGCGACGATCCCGGCCCGCGCGCGCCGCTCGAAGCCGTCGATCCGGAAGTTGCCCGCCCTTACCGCCGGCTAGCCTATCGCTGCAGGCATTACGCTGGCGCTCTTGCGGCGGTGCAGAAGATCGAGGCGCTGGCCGGGCGGACGGTCAGCCAGGCGCGCGACGTCTTTGACCTCGGCCTCCTCATCCAGGGCGGCTATCTCGCGGACGCGTACGCACAGGGCGACCTTGACGAAGCGCCGCTCCCGGCGGCCATCGCAAACCTGTGCGCATTGTCGTGGGCGGATTACGCCGGTCAGGTCGTCGAATTCCTGGCCCCGGCGAGTCGCGGGGAATTCGGCACGCAGGCGGCGTGGGACGCATTGCAGAACAGCGTATTCGAGGCGTTGCAGGCCCGTGAATGAGTTGCTCAATTCACCGGACTTCGTCGTCTTCACGACGCGCGAATTCGCGACGGCGAGCGGGACTTCGATGTCGGCGACGGCGAAGCGCTTGCAGCGCCTCGCAGTGTCGGGCTTTCTGACGCGCATCGTTCGCGGCGTCTGGGCAAACGTGAGTCACCCGCACTTTCACCCGCTGGCCTGTGTGCCGAAGCTTCTCGGCAACGAGCAGGGCTATGTGTCGTTCCTGACCGCGCTGCATTTGCATGGAGTCATTTCGCAAATTCCCGCTACCGTTCAAGTGGCGACCACCGGCCATGCCCGCAGCCTGGCGACACCCGTCGCGACCTATGAATTCCTGCAGCTAAAACCGGCGTTGATGCAGCAGGGCGTGGCCTGGAGCGACACGCGACTGCCGTATCTCTTGGCCAGCGCGGAAAAGGCTCTCCTCGACGTCTACTACCAGTCGACGCGCCGCAACCGGCGTTTCGCCCGGCTGCCGGAACTGGATTTCGACGAGAGCGGGTTTCGCTCGAAGGAGTTTCAGAGGCTGCTGCGCGAGCTTCCCTACACTGTGCGGATTCGCGCGGCGATTGAATCGCGCTGGCGCAATCAAACGTCGGAGCGACTGTAGGAGCGGCCGTAAGGCCGCGAATGATTTGTGTTGTCCGGCCACGGCGATGGCGTCGTGGCGTCCGGCCGCCTGCCATTCGCGGCGTTACCGCCGCTCCTACAGGTGGTAATACTCGCGGTACCAGGCCACGAAGTTCTGGATGCCCACCTCGATCGGGGTGTCGGGCTCGTAGCCCACGTCCTCGGCCAGCGCCTCGGTGTCCGCGTACGTGTCGGGGACGTCGCCGGGCTGCAGCGGCAGCAGCTCCATCTCGGCCTTCCTGCCCACGCACTCCTCGATGACCTCGATGTAGCGCAGGAGCTCCACGGGCTTCCTGTTGCCGATGTTGTAGATGCGGTACGGCGCACGGCTCGTGCCAGGGTCCGGGTTATCGCCGTCCCAGTCGGGGTTCGGTTCGGCGACGTGGTCGAGCGTGCGGATCACGCCTTCCACGATGTCGTCGATATACGTGAAGTCGCGCCGGTGGTGGCCGTGGTTGAACACCTTGATGGGCTTGCCCTCGAGGATGTTCTTCGTGAACAGGAACAGCGCCATGTCGGGGCGGCCCCATGGGCCGTACACGGTGAAGAAGCGCAGGCCGGTCGTCGGCAGGTCGTAGAGGCCGGAATAGGCGTGCGCCATCATTTCGTTCGCCTTCTTGGTGGCACCGTAGAGCGCGAGCGGGTGGTCCGCGCCCTGGTGCACGGAGAAGGGCATGTTGGTGTTGGCGCCGTACACGGAGCTCGACGAGGCGTAGACGAGGTGCCCGACCTCGTTGTGCCGGCAGCCCTCGAGAATGTTCAGCGTGCCGGTGATGTTGCTGTCGATGTAGGCGCGCGGGTTCTCGATGGAATAGCGCACGCCCGCCTGCGCGGCCAGGTGCACGACGCGGTCGAACTTCTCGGCGGCGAACATCGTCTCCATGCGAGCGCGGTCCTCGAGGTTCGCCTCCACGAGGACGAAGTCGTCGTAGTCGGCGAGCATCGCGGCGCGGGCGCGCTTGAGCGTAGGGTCGTAGTAGGCGTTGAAGTTGTCGAGGCCGACGACCGTATCGCCGCGCTCGAGGAGGCGCTTCGCGGTGAAGTAGCCGATGAAGCCGGCCGCGCCGGTGACGAGTATTTTCACGTGCGTGTTCCGTAGGAGCGGCCGTAAGGCCGCGAATTGTTCGTATTATCCGGCCGCGGCGATGTCGTCATGGCATCCGGCCGCGTACCGGTCGCGGCGTTACCGCCGCTGCTACGGGTGCGTGGACCCGACAATGCCGAAACCCGTATTCGGTCGCGGCACCGGTGCTGTAGGAGCGGCCGTAAGGCCGCGAATGGTTCGTGGCATCCGGCCGCGGCGATAGCGTCAGGGCGTCCGGCCGCGTACTGGTCGCGGCGTTACCGCCGCTCCTACAGGCGGTCGTCGCAGTCATCGGCGGGGACCACGTACTTGACGTCGTAGAGGACGGAGCGGGGCTTGCCGTACGCGCGCAGGCCTTTCGCGCCGAGCTCGGCGAACTGCCGGTGCGAGACGGCGACCACGACGCAGTCGTACGCGCCCGCCGCGGGCTTGGCGACGAGCTCGATCCCGTACTGCGCCTGCACCTCGTCCGCGTCCGCCCACGGGTCGTGCACCTGCACGTCCGAGCCGTAGGACTTGAGTTCGTTCACGACGTCGATCACCTTGCTGTTGCGCACGTCCGGGCAGTTCTCCTTGAACGTGAGCCCTAAGACCAGGATCTTCGCGTCGAGCGGCTGGATGCCTCTCTTCAGCATGCACTTCAGGACGCGCGAGCCGACGTAGATCGGCATGTCGTCGTTGATACGCCGCCCCGCGAGGATGACCTGCGGGTGGTAGCCGAGCTGCTGCGCCTTGTAGGTCAGGTAGTACGGGTCGACGCCGATGCAGTGCCCGCCGACGAGCCCCGGCCGGAACGGCAGGAAGTTCCACTTCGTGCCGGCGGCGTTCAGTACTTCCTCGGTGTCGATGCCGACGCGCTCGAAGATCATCGCGAGCTCGTTGATGAGCGCGATGTTCACGTCGCGCTGCGTGTTCTCGATGACCTTCGCGGCCTCGGCGACCTTGATGCTCGAGGCGAGGTGCGTGCCCGCGGTGATGATCGAGCCGTACACGGCATCGATGAAGCGCGCGGCCTCGGGGGTCGAGCCGGAGGTCACCTTGAGGATGTCCGGCAGCCGGTGTTTGCTGTCGCCCGGGTTGATGCGCTCCGGGCTGTAGCCGACGTAGAAGTCCTCGTTGAGGCTGAGGCCGGAGCCGGCTTCGAGGAGCGGCACGCAGAACTCCTCGGTCGCGCCGGGATACACGGTGGATTCGTAGACGACGACGTCGCCGGGCTTCAGCACGGTGGCGAGCGCCTCGCTCGCGCTGCGCAGCGGCGCAAGCAGCGGCCGGTTGCTGACGCCGATCGGCGTCGGCACCGTCACGACATAGAAGTTGGCGTCGGCGAGGTCGGCGGAATCGGCCGTGAAGCTCAGGTGCGTCGCGGCGGCGAGCTCCTCGGCCGAGACCTCGAGCGTGGCGTCGCGCCCGGCCTGCAGTTCCTCGACCCGGCGCGCCTTGAGGTCGTAGCCGGTCGTCGGGTAGCGCCGGCCGAACTCGGTCGCGAGCGGCAGCCCGACATAGCCTAAGCCGACGACGGCGATGCGCAGGTTATTGATGTCGAAGGGCATTGATGGTGATCAAGTGGGTGGCGGAGCGGCCTCGCAGGGCCGGACAGCGGTGGATGGTATCAGCATTCCTCCCATTCGCGGCGTTACCGCCGCTCCAACGGGCGCGGTATCCGTCCTGCAGGAGCGGCCGAAAGGCCGCGAATGGTTCGCACCGTCCGGCCGTGACGTATACGCCGCGGTATCCTGCCGCCTTCCATTCGCGGCGTTACCGCCGTCCTACTTGACACCTGTATCACGTGCAACTAAACAGGAACTACCACCCTCCCGGCACACGCAACCGCACATTTTTTTCCGGGAGGACAAAGACCAAAACTACAACGCTACCTGCATAAGGATTCCGAGCATGGATAAGAAGCTGACAGGCGCGCTCGCCGCGCTGGCGGCGGCGCTGGCAGTACCGGCGCTGGCCGACGAGGAAAGAAGCGTCAACGAAAACCCACCCGCAGGCGACGAACAGGCGACTGCCGAGTCGGACGCACCCGCGTTCGCCGGCGGCCTGCGCGTCGTCCGCGACAAGAAGACGGGCGAGCTCCGTGCGCCGAATGCGAACGAACTCGCGGAAATGGAGGCCATGGAGAAGGCGGCCCGGCAGGCCAAAGGCGCGCGCAGCGCAGCGCCCGCGGAGCCCGTCGTGGTCACGCACCCGAACGGCATGCGCAGCGCGGAACTCGGGCCGGAATACCTGATTTCGCTCGAAGGCACCCGGAAAGAGGACGGCTCGGTCGAGAAATCGCACGCGGCCGACGAGGACCAGAACAAGAGCGTCGCGAGCGACGCACTGCCGAAGGAGTAGGCCGCCATGCAAAGCATCCGTATCACGGCCGCACTCGCCGGCCTCGCCTTCTCGTGCACGGCCGGTGCCGCGCAACTCGAAATCATCAACGTCGATGCGCCGGGGGTGGGCTTCAACGACCCGGCGCCGGCGACACCGGTCGGCGGCAACGCCGGCACGACCGTCGGCGAGCAGCGCCTCATCGCCTACCGGCGCGCGCTCGATCTCTGGGGCGCCACGCTCGCAAGCGACGTCACCATCTACGTGCAGGGTTCGTTCGCAGGCCTGCCCTGCACCGCCGGCAGCGGTACGCTCGCGCAGGCGGGTGCAACGTTCATCTTGTCGGACTTCCCGGGGGCGCCGCTCGCGGGCCACTGGTACCACTCGGCGCTCGCCGATGCCATCGCCGGCGTCGAGCTCGTCGGTGACGGCATTCCCGACATCGTCGCGAACTTCAACGGCAACGTCGGGCTGCCGGGCTGCATCGAAGGCCCCGGCTGGTACTACGGCCTCGACAACGACGCCGGCGCCGGCCAGATCGACTTCCTCGACACGTTCATGCACGAGGTGGCACACGGGCTCGGGTTCCAGAACTTCGCGAGCGAAGTGACGGGCCTCACGCCCGGCGGGCTGCCCGACGTCTACATGGCGAACACGCTCGACCTGCTCTTCGGCGAGTTCTGGAACACCACGGTGTTCGGGCCGCAGACGCCGCTGTTCATCCAGATCTCGTCGATCAACAACGGCAACGTCGTGTGGGCCGGCCCGAACGTGACCGAGAATGCGCCGCTGGTGCTGGGCGACTTCGAGGGCATCCGGCTCACCGGCACGGTGAACCAGGACCTCGTCTTCGGCACGGCCGCCTTCGGCCCGCCGGCGACGCCGGACAACTTCGGCGGCGAGATCGTGGTTGCCGACGACGGCGTGGGCGTGGGCGTCGACGGCTGCGAACCGATCGTGAACGACGTCGCGGGCAAGATCGCGTTCATGGATCGCGGCACCTGCAGCTTCACGATCAAGGTCCTGAACGCGCAGAACGCCGGCGCGTCGGGCGCCATCATCGGCAACAACGCGCCCGGCGGGGCGATCGGGCTCGGCGGCACCGACCCCAGCATCGTCATCCCGGCGATCAGCGTGTCGCAGGAAGACGGCACGACGATCAAGGCCAATTCGCCGGGGGTCTTCATCGAGTTCTACACCGACCCGACGCGCCTCGCGGGCACGAACCAGGGCTTCGTCCGGCTCTACGCGCCGCCGACGGTCGCACCGGGATCCTCGATCTCGCATTTCGACACCGTCGCGACGCCGAACCTGCTCATGGAGCCCTTCATCAGCGGCGACCTGCGCTCCGCCAGGAACCTGGACCTCACGCCGTCGCTCATGCAGGACATCGGCTGGCAGCTCGAGACGCTGTCGATCGGCAGTTGCGATACGGGCGTTCCGAATGCACTGGACAACGGCGACCTCCTGAGCGTCCAGGTGAGCGAGTGTGCGGCCAACGCGACGAACCAAGGCAAGTTCGTGAGTTGCGTGAACAAGGCCACGAACGCTGCGAAGAACGCAGGCCTGCTCACCGAGCAGCAGAAAGAAGCGATCAACCAGTGCGCCGCCGGGAACTGACCGATCCGGTATAGGCGGGGAGCACGAGGCCGGCAGCGCGAGCTGCCGGCCTTTTTGTTGGAGCGGTATCCGTGTTGTAGGAGCGGCCGTAAGGCCGCGAATGGTTCGCACCTTCCGGCCGCGGCGATGACGCCGTGGCATCCGGCCGTGTCCCATTCGCGGCGTGACCGCCGCTCCTACAATCGGGTGCCGTAGGAGCGGCCGTAAGGCCGCGAATGGTTCGTACTTTCCGGCCGTGTCCCATTCGCGGCGTGGCCGCCGCTCCTACGGGCGCTTTACGGTCCAGATTTCCTCGGCGGGCCATCGGTGCGCCCACGCCGGGTCGGCCCAGGGGAAGCGGGTCTGCGCATCCGCGGGCACCTGCGGTTCCTGCAGGCGCAGGACGTCGAGGCCGTTCTGCGTGAAAAGCTCGATCCATTTCCCGTGCGGCAGGTGGAACTCCGTCTCGCCCGGCGCATCCGGCCAGGTGAGCGCGTGCAGCCCGAAGTACGGGCGCTTCAGCACCAGCGTCCACGCGCCCTCGGCCTCCGTGTCCGGCAGGCACATCGCGGAGAGCGTCGAGGTCGTGAGGAACACGAGCCGCCCGCCGGGCTTCAGCACGCGCGCGGCCTCGGGGATCCAGCGGTACGGGTCCGCCCACAGCGCCGCGCCGTACTCGGAGATCGCGAAATCGAACGAGCGGTCCCTGAACGGCAGCGACTCGGCGCCGCGCTCTTCCAGCCGGAAGGCGAGCCCGTGCTCCGCGCGCAGGCGTCGCGCGGTCTCGAGCTGCGCGGGGGTCGGGTCGACGGCGACGACGTCCGCGCCGCGGCGCGTCATCCACGCGGAGACGTAGGCCGTACCGCAGCCGAGCTCGATCGCGCGCATGCCGTGCATGTCGGCGGGGAGAAGTTCGAGGTCGCGCTCGGGGAGTTCGAAGATGCCCCAGTAAGGTTCGGCCGCGCCCCAGGCTTTTTCGGCCGCGGCGACGTAGTCGGCGGCGTGGCGTTCCCAGGCCGCGACGTTGCCGGCGAGGTAATGCGGTTCGGTCATCGCGGGATAGTACCTGTAGGAGCGGCCGTAAGGCCGCGAATGGTTGGTGCCGTCCGGCCGTGGCGAAAACGCCGTGGCATCCGGCCGCATTCCATTCGCGGCGTTACCGCCGCTCCTACGGGCGCAGCGATAACGCCGGGGCTTCCGGTGGCGTCCCATTCGCGGTTACCGCCGCAATTGTAGGAGCGGCCGTGAGGCCGCGAATGGTTTGTGCCGTCCAGCCGCGTTCCATTCGCGGCGTTACCGCCGCTCCTACAGGAGGGCGGCCATTATCGTCGGGGTGCCCGAGACGCGCGGGAGGGCGCTTTGCGTATCCACGAACATCGCGGCGGAGAGCAGGCGCGAGCTCAGGTCGAGGCCGGCCCGCTGGGCGGCGGTCAGTGAGATCTCGAAGCGCACGCGCTCGTCGACCACCTCGAAGTTGATCATCGAACCCTCGGAAAGGGCGTCCGGTGCGTCGGTCACGATAAGGACCGGCCGGTCACCTACCACCGCCGCCACCTGCGCCAGGCGGCCGTCGTAGCCGGCGCCGACGTACAGGACGTCCACCTCGCCGAGCTCGTCGAGGCTGTCCAGGCGCTCGACCCGCATCGGCCGGCCGCCTATGTCACGGCCCGGCAGGAAGCGCTCGAGCTCCGCGGCGACGAGATCATCGCCGATGACCGCAACCCGGAAATCGACGCGTCCCTCGCCGGCGGGCGGCCACTCGACGAAGGTCGCGAAGTGGTAGATGAACGCCGCCTTCACCTCCTCGTCCTCGTACACGCCTTCCGACTCCTGCGCCCACGCCGGGGCGGCAGCGAGGCAGCCGAGCAGCCCGGTGAGCAGCACGCGGCGCGAGGCCTCGTGCACCCGGGACAACAGGTTGCGGGATTGCGGACTCAGGGTTCGCAACGAACGTCGCAGGCCGCGGCGCTCAGATTCGTGCACGCGGCGCCACCGGTTCTGCGGAAACCGCGGGTAAGGCGTCCAGTATGGCGCGGATGCTGTCGAGGTCGACCGGCTTCACCAGGTACCAGCCGAACCCGGCCGCGTCCGCGCGCCGGCGGTCTTCTTTCTGGCCCCAGCCGCTGATCGCGACGAGCTTCACGTTGCGCGCCTGCGAGTGTGCGAGGGTGTCAGAGAGTTTGCGGGCAAGCTCGTAACCATCCATCGTGGGCAGGCCGATGTCGAGGAACGCGAAGTCTGGCCGAAACGGGACCGCGGCTGCAAGTGCTTCCGGCGCGTCGTGCGCGACCGCCACTTCGTGCCCGAGATTGCGCAGCAACATCGCCATCGTCGTTGCGAAATCGACGTTGTCGTCGACGAGCAGGATGCGGTAGCGCTCGCGGCCCGCGAACTCGCGGCGTTTGCCTTCCTCCGCCGCCGGCAGCGCCGCCGCCACGTCGACGGGCATGGTCACGGTGAACGTGCTGCCCTTGCCGCAGCCCTCGCTCGCCGCGCGGATCTCCCCGCCGTGCATCTCGACCAGCCGTTTCGCGAGCGCGAGGCCGACGCCGAGGCCCGCCTGCCCGCGCTGGTCGGCAGACGCGTCCTGCACGAACATCTCGAACATCACGTCGAGCGTCGCGGGCGTGATGCCGCGGCCATTGTCGCTCACCGTGACTTCCGCCCGGCCGTCGGCGATCGCGGTCGCGATCCCGATGCGGCCGCCGTCGGCCGTGTACTTGCTCGCGTTATTGAGCAGGTTGGAGAAAACCTGCGAGAGCCGGACCGCGTCGCCCTGCAGGTACACGGGCGTCTGCGGCAGGCCGGCGATGAGTTGCTGATCTTTCGCCTCGAGGAGCGGACGCACGGTGTCGATGGCGTTCCGGAGCACGAGCGCCAGGTCCACCTGCTCCCTGTGGATCGTGAGCTTGCCCTGCGAGATACGGGAGACGTCGAGCAGGTCCTCGATGAGCCGCACCATGTGCGAGAGCTGGCGCTCGATAATGCCGCGCGCGCGGCGGCCGGTCTCCGGCGGCGTGCCCGGCAGCTCGAGGAGCGCGAGCGAGTTCACCATCGGCGCGAGCGGGTTGCGCAGCTCGTGGGCGAGCGTCGCCAGGAACTCGTCCTTGCGCTGGTTCGCGAGCCGCAAGGCATCTTCGGCCTTGCGGCGTTCGTCGGACTCGGCCTTGAGCTTCTCGTTCGTGGCCTCGAGGTCGCGCTGGCGCTCGCCCACCTCGCCCAGCATGGCGTTGAAGGCGTCGACCAGCGTGCCGATCTCGTCGTCGGTCGTGCGCGATGCACGCAGGTTGAAGTTCCGCTCGTCCACGATCTTCTGCGCGATGCCGGTCACGGCGCTGATGGGCGCCGTGACGCTGCGCTGCAGCCACAGCGAGAGCAGCGCGGCGACGGCGAGGCTCGCCGCCATCGTGGCGCCCAGGATGAGCAGGTAGTCGGCGATCCGGCCGCCGAGCGCGTAGCTCGCCTGCAGGTACACCGTGCCGAGCGTCACGCCGTTGTTGACGATGGGATGGAAGAGCTTGAGCGCGCTGCCTTCGACGACCGGCTCGCGGAGCTCGCCGCGCTCGGGCAGGGCGCCGGTGTACTCGCCACTGCGGTAACTCGCAAACAGCCCGCCGTCTTTGGTGTAGATCGCGGCCGCGGTGATGCCCGTGCGGTTGCCGAGCAGGTCGACGTTCGTCTGCGCGGCGTCCGGGTCGTTGAACGCGAGCGCGGGCACGGAGTTGACGGCGAGGATTTCCGCCTGGGTCGTGAGATCGTTGATGAGGAAGCTGCGATAAGCCTGCGCCTCGTAGGACAGGAGCGCGACCATCGACACCAGCAACGCGACGAAGGAGGTGATCAGGATGATCACAATCACCTTCCGCCGGACGGATCCGGTCATCGCGTTTGGCATTTCCCCACCGTTTTGTGGCTATACTTGCTGGCGGCTTGCGCCGCCAGTATAGACTACCGGCGCGCGCGGCCCGATCAACACTTCTGACCACCGCACGGATATTTGCTTGCACCTCACGACATCCGCCGCGAAATCGCTGCACCGCTCGGATTCCGGCGGCTTTCGTCGCCAGTGCGCCGTCAGGGTGGCGCGAGTGCCGAGTATGGCCACTCGAGCGCTGGTTTGCATGTCGGCGTTCGCCGCGGCCCCGGCCGGCGCCGCCGAGAGCCTGTTCGACCGCAGCATCGAGGAACTCGGCCAGCTGCGCGTCACGTCCGTGTCGCGGCGCAGCGAGCCGCTGCACCGCGCCGCCAGTTCGATTTATGTCATAACGGCCGAGGATATCCGCCGCTCGGGCTACGACTCCATACCGGAAGTGCTGAGGCTCGCGCCGGGCGTCGAGGTGGCGCGCGACGGCACGCACTCGTGGACCATCTCGATCCGCGGCTTCAACAGCGACCTGTCGAACAAGCTGCTCGTGCTGATCGACGGCCGCAGCGTGTATTCGCCGCTGTTCGCCGGCGTTTTCTGGGACGCACAGGACACGCTGCTCGAGGACATCGAGCGCATCGAGGTCATCTCGGGGCCGGGCGGCACGCTGTGGGGCGCGAACGCGGTAAACGGCGTGATCAACATCATCACGCGCGCGGCGGAAGAAACGGAAGGCACGCTCGTCGACCTCGAGGCGGGCGACGAGGACCGGTTCGGCTTCGGCTTGCGGCACGGCTTCGATATCGGCGCGGATGCGGCGGCGCGCGCCTACGTCAAGTACACCGACCGGGACCCCTCGGCGCTGCCGACGGGCGGGGACGGCGTCGACGACGTCTCCATGGCCCAGGCCGGGTTCCGCGTGGACTGGGAGAGCGACCCGCGTTCACAGTACACCGTGCAGGGCGACGTGTACGCGGCGGAAAACGGCGCGATGATCCGCGGCGATTTCACGCTCGGCACGCTGCCGGGGCCGGACACGCCGGGCCACGTCGACATCGCGGGGCACAACCTGCTCGGGCGCTGGACCCGGACGCTCGACGACGGCGCGGACGTGCAGCTCCAGGTCTACTTCGACCACACGAGCCGCGACATTCCCGGCAGCTTCAACGAGGACCGCGACACGGTCGACGTCGACTTCCAGCACGACTTCTTCCTGGGCAAACGGCACGACATCGTGTGGGGCGCGGGCTTCCGCTGGACCAGCGACGATCTCGACAACACGCTCTTCGCCACCTTCGAGCCGGCGTCGCGCTCGGACACGACGCTGAGCTTCTTCGTCCAGGACGAGATTGCGCTGTGGGGGGACCGCGCGTCGCTCATCCTCGGCACGAAGCTCCAGGACAACGACTACACGGGCTTCGAGGTCCAGCCGAACATCCGCGCCTCGTGGCGGGTGACGGACGGGCAGGTGCTGTGGGCGGCGATCTCGCGCGCCGTGCGCATCCCGGCGCGCCTCAATACCGACCTGCAGCTCACGGCGCCGATCGACATCGGTGTCGGCATACCGCTCTACGTCCTCGTCTCCGGTAACGACGCGTACGAATCGGAGGAACTCGTCGCGACCGAGCTCGGCTGGCGCGCCGGCCTCACCGAGGACTTCTCGCTCGACGTCGCGCTTTTCTACAACCAGTACGACAAGCTGCAGACGCAGGAGGTGGCCGGCCCCATCACGCCCGTCGGCGACCCGCCCGAGTACCTGACGCTCTCGGCGACGCTCGAGAACGGGATGGAAGGCGATACGTACGGCGGCACGGTCGTCGCGAACTGGCAGCCGGCGGCGTGGTGGAAGCTGCAGTTCCAGTACGCGTACCTGGACATGGACCTCGAACTCAGGGAAGGATTTACGAACACCGACTCGCTCGCCATCGCCGGCAACAGCCCGGAGCAGCAGGCCGCGGTGTACGCCTGGCTCGAGCTGCCGCGGAACCTCGAGCTCTACGCCGGCGTGCGCTACACCGACGAGCTCCCGTCCCTCGACGTACCCGACTACACGTCCGTCAGCCTGAGCCTCGGCTGGCAGCCGAATGAACACCTCCGCGCCGCGCTCACCGGCCGCAACCTCACCGACGACACGCACCTCGAGTTCGGCGGCGGCAACCTCATCGAGCGCAGCATAAGCCTGAGCGCCACGGTGATGTTCTAAGCAGGAGCGGCGGTAACGCCGCGAATGGAACGCGGCGGCGGGATACAACGACGCTGTCGCCACGGCGGGAAAACACGACGCAGTCGCGGCCTCACGGCCGCTCCTACAGATCGATGCGCCCGTAGGAGCGGCGGTAACGCCGCGAATGGAACGCGGCCGGATACAACGGCGCTGTCGCCACGGGCGGAAAACACGACCCATTCGCGGCCTAACGGCCGCTCCTACAGCCAGAAGTTGATCTCCTGATTGAGCCAGCACGCGTCCCAATGCGGGTAGTCGCCGATTTGCCGCACCAGGCCGTCCCGCAGCGGGTTGGCGACGATGTACCTTGCGATGGACGGCAAGTCCTCGTTCGCACGAATGGCCCGGTCGTAATATCCGCGCTG